>NZ_LGCW01000036.1:0-97708 GCF_001279365.1 Streptomyces sp. NRRL F-5755
GCCCCCGCCAGCCCCGAGCCGCCCGCCGCCGAGCCCTCCCCCGCGCCCACCGAGGCCGACCGCCGCCGCTGGTCCGTCTCCCTGTACCGCCTGCACGGCGCCAGCGGCCGCCCCATCGGCGTCGCGGCCCTCGCCGCCGATGTGACGGGCCGGCGGCGCGCCGAGCGGGAGGCCGCCAGCGCCCGCCGCAACCTGGCCCTGCTCAACGAGGCCGGTGCCCGTATCGGCAATTCCCTGGACCTGGAGACCACCGCCCGCACGCTGCTGGACGTGGCCGTGCCGCAGTTCTGCGACCTGGCCTCGGTGGACCTCTACCAGGGGTTGCTGGCCGGTGACGAGGCGCCGCCGGGGATGGCCGACGGCAGCGCCGAGCTGCGCCGGGTCGCCTTCGCCAGCGCCGTCTCGGATGCACCGCTGGCCACCACGGCCTGTGGCGTCCCCGAGGGGGAGTGCGGACCGGTCGAGGTCGGTGCCGTCCACCGCTACCCGTTCAACTCCCCGTGCGCGGGCGCGCTCCGTACCGCCCAGGCGCAGATCATCCCGGGCCGGGAGGGCGAGGAGCGGGCCGAGCTGGGCGCGGTGGTGCACTCGACGCTCGCGGTGCCGATGGTCGCCCGGGACACGGTCGTCGGGCTGGTGCAGTTCTCCCGTACGAAGGGCAGCGAGCCGTTCGGCGAACGGGACACCGCCCTCGCCGTCGAGCTGGCCGCGCGCGCCGCGGTCTGTATCGACAACGCCCGGCTGTACCGCCGGGAGCACGAGCGCGCGCTGATCCTCCAGCGCAGCCTGCTGCCCCCGGGCGACCCGGAGGCGGCAGGTCTGGACATCGCCTGCCGCTATCTGCCGGGGACCACCGCGACCGAGGTCGGCGGCGACTGGTTCGACGTCATCGAGCTGCCCGGCCACCGCACGGCACTGGTCGTCGGCGACGTGATGGGGCGCGGGCTGCGCGCCGCCGTCGCGATGGGCGAACTGCGTACGGCCGTACGCACCCTGGCGCTGCTCGACATGGAACCGGCCGAGGTGCTCTCCGCGCTCGACGAGATCGCGCGCGGGCTCGGGGCCACCGGAGGCGGCGCCCGTACGGCCGCGCGCGCCCCCCGCAGCCGTACCGCGGCCTCCGCCGAGGCATCCGCTGACTGCTCGGCCGAGACGCCCAGGCCGGGCCCCGGCACCGCCGACCTGTCCGAGGTCTACCTCGCCACCTGCGTCTACGCCGTGTACGACCCGGTCACCCGGCGCTGTACGTTCGCCAACGCCGGCCACCTGCCGCCCATCCTGGTCGAGGAGGGCGAGGACGCGCTGCTGCTGGACGTGCCGCCCGGCATGCCGCTCGGCGTCGGCGGCGAGCCGTTCGAGGAGACCGAGGTCGAACTGCCCGACGGCGCGCTGCTCGCCCTCTACACGGACGGCCTGGTCGAATCCCGCGAACACCCGCTGGACGAGGGCCTGAGCGCCTTCCGTACGGCCCTGTCGGAGACCGGGCGCCCCCTGGAGGACGTCTGCGACCACGTACTGAACGCGCTGGACACCCGGCACGGCGAGGACGACATCGCCCTGCTGATGGCGCGGGTGCACGGTCTGCCCAAGGACTCCGTCGGCGACTGGAACCTCGCCCCCGAGGCCCGCTCGGTCTCCCGCGCCCGTGAGCTGGCCCGCGACCAGCTCACGGACTGGGGCCTGGAGGCCCTGGTGGACACCACGGAACTCCTCGTCAGCGAACTGGTCACCAACGCGCTGCGGCACGGCCACGGCGAGATCCGGCTGCGGCTGCTGCTGGACCGCACGCTGGTGTGCGAGGTCTGGGACGCGGACCTGGCGCAGCCCCGCCGCCGCCGGGCCCGGGACACCGACGAGGGCGGGCGCGGCCTGCAACTCGTCGGTCTCCTCAGCGCCGGGTGGGGCAGCCGCCGCACGCCCCGCGGCAAGACCGTCTGGTTCGAGCTGGCGCTGCCCGACGGGGACACCGCCATCCCCGATCCGGCGGACGCCCTGCTGAGCCTGTTCTGAGCGGGGGCCGGAGCCGTACGGGCCAGGACCTCAGTCCGTACGGTTCCGCCGCCGGATCTTGCTGCCCAGCCAGACCAGCGGGTCGTACTTGCGGTCGACCGACCGTTCCTTCAGCGGGATCAGGGCGTTGTCGGTGATCCGGATGTGCTCGGGGCAGACCTCGGTGCAGCATTTGGTGATGTTGCAGTGGCCCAGGCCGTGGTCCTCCTGGGCGGTGCGTTTGCGGTCGAGGCCGGTCTCCGGGGCGGCGTCCAGCGGGTGCATGTCGAGTTCCGCGATGCGCATCAGGAAGCGCGGCCCCGCGAAGGCGGACTTGTTCTCCTCGTGATCGCGCACGACGTGGCAGGTGTCCTGGCACAGGAAGCACTCGATGCACTTGCGGAACTCCTGCGAGCGGCCCACGTCCTCCTGCCGCATGCGGTACTCGCCCGGCTCCAGGCCGGGCGGCGGGACGAAGCTGGGGATCTCGCGGGCCTTGGCGTAGTTGAAGGAGACGTCCGTGACCAGGTCGCGGACGACCGGGAAGGTCCGCATCGGGGTGACGGTGACCGTCTCGTCGCGCTCGAAGACCGACATCCGGGTCATGCACATCAGCTTCGGCCGCCCGTTGATCTCCGCGCTGCACGAGCCGCACTTGCCCGCCTTGCAGTTCCAGCGCACGGCCAGGTCGGGCACCTGGGTGGCCTGGAGCCGGTGGATGATGTCCAGGACCACCTCGCCGTCGTTGACCTCGACGCGGAAGTCCTCCAGGCCGCCGCCGTCCGCGTCGCCCCGCCAGATCCTGAAGTGCGCCTTGTAGGCGTCGGACTGCGCGCTCACCGGCTCGTCTCCTCGTCGTCCGTCGTTCCGGCGGCCGGTGCCGCCGGTCCGGAAGGCGCGGCCTCGGCCGCCAGTTCCTCTTCCGCCAGGTACTTCGCCAGCTCGTCCCGCTCGAACAGCTCCAGCAGGTCGGGCCGGATCGGCGGGGTCTCGCGGCGGACGAGGCGGATCTGCCCGGTGGCCGGGTCCTGCGGCGGGGAGTCCGGGCCGCCGTCGGCCAGTTCGCAGACCAGGTTGACCCGGCGCCAGCGCCGGTCCATCTCCGGGTAGTCGTCCCGGGTGTGCCCGCCGCGGGACTCCGTACGCTCCAGGGCCGCCCGCGCCACGCACTCGCTGACCAGCAGCATGTTGCGCAGGTCGATGGCCAGGTGCCAGCCGGGGTTGTACTGCCGGTGGCCCTCGACACCGGCCCGGCGGGCCCGTACCCGCAGGTCGGCGAGGCGTTCCAGGGCCTCTTCCATCTCGCCCTGCTTGCGGATGATGCCCACCAGGTCGTTCATCGACTGCTGGAGTTCCTGGTGGAGGGTGTACGGGTTCTCGGCGGGGCGCCCCGCGTGGTCGGCGTCCGGCCCCTCGGCGCTGAACGGACGCAGTGCCTCCGCCTCCGCCGCGTCGAGCTGGAGCGGGTCGGCGGCGGGGCGCGCGGAGCGGGACCGCGCGTACTCGGCCGCGTACAGGCCCGCCCGGCGGCCGAAGACCAGCAGGTCGGACAGGGAGTTGCCGCCGAGCCGGTTGGAGCCGTGCATACCGCCGGCCACCTCGCCCGCGGCGAACAGGCCCGGCACGCCGGTGGCCGCCGCGGTGTCCGGGTCGACCTCGACGCCGCCCATCACGTAGTGGCAGGTCGGCCCGACCTCCATCGCCTCGGCGGTGATGTCCACGTCCGCCAGCTCCTTGAACTGGTGGTGCATGGACGGCAGCCGCCGCCGGATCACCTCGGCCGGCATCCGGGTGGACACGTCCAGGAAGACGCCGCCGTGCGGGGAGCCGCGGCCGGCCTTGACCTCGGCGTTGATGGCCCGCGCGACCTCGTCGCGGGGGAGCAGCTCGGGCGGGCGGCGGTTGTGGTCCGGGTCGTCGTACCAGCGGTCGCCCTCGGCCTCGGACTGTGCGTACTTCTCCTTGAACACATCCGGGATGTAGTCGAACATGAAGCGCTTGCCGTCGCTGTTGCGCAGCACCCCGCCGTCGCCGCGGACCGACTCGGTGACGAGGATGCCCTTGACGGACGGCGGCCAGACCATGCCCGTCGGGTGGAACTGGACGAACTCCATGTTGATCAGCGGGGCCCCGGCGAGCAGCGCGAGCGCGTGCCCGTCACCGGTGTACTCCCAGGAGTTGGACGTCACCTTGAAGGACTTGCCGATGCCGCCGGTGGCCAGCACCACGGACGGCGCCTGGAGGACGAAGAAGCGGCCGGACTCGCGCTCGTAGCAGAACGCGCCGGCCACCCGGTCCCCGTCCTTCAGGACGCGGGTGACGGTGCACTCCTGGAACACCTTCAACCGGGCGTCGTACGCGCCCAGTTCGCGTTCGTCCTCCTGCTGGAGGGAGACGATCTTCTGCTGGAGGGTGCGGATCAGCTCCAGGCCCGTACGGTCGCCGACGTGCGCCAGGCGCGGGTACTCGTGGCCGCCGAAGTTGCGCTGCGAGATCCGGCCGTCCGGGGTGCGGTCGAACAGCGCGCCCCAGGTCTCCAGCTCCCAGACCCGCTGCGGCGCCTCGCGGGCGTGCAGCTCCGCCATCCGCCAGTGGTTGAGGAACTTGCCGCCCCGCATGGTGTCGCGGAAGTGCACCCGCCAGTTGTCGCCCTCGTTGACGTTGCCCATGCTGGCCGCGATGCCGCCCTCGGCCATCACCGTATGCGCCTTGCCGAACAGCGACTTGCAGATCACGGCCGTCCGCATGCCCTGTTCCCGGGCCTCGATGGCGGCGCGCAGCCCGGCGCCGCCCGCGCCCACCACGACGACGTCCCACTCCTGCCGGTCCAGCTGCGTCATCACCAGGCACCCTTCCTAGAAGAACCGCGGGTCGTCGAAGACCCCGGTGGCGAGCAGGAAGACGTAGAAGTCGGCGGCGGCCACGCTGATCAGCGAGGCCCAGGCGAGCGCCGCGTGCCGTGCGTTGAGCTTGCCGACCCAGCCCCACAGGCGGTAGCGCACCGGGTGTTTGGAAAAGTGCCGCAGCCGGCCGCCGATGATGTGCCGGCAGGAGTGGCAGGAGATCGTGTACGCCCAGATCAGCGCGATGTTGACGAGGAAGACCAGGGTGCCGAGCCCCATGTGGCCCCACTCGTAGTCCGCGTTCCTGAAGGTGAGCGCCGTGTCGTAGGTGAGGATGCCCGCCACGAGCACCGCGAAGTAGAAGAAGTAGCGGTGGATGTTCTGGAGGATCAGCGGGAAGCGGGTCTCACCGGTGTACTTCTTGTGCGGCTCGGCGACCGCGCAGGCCGGCGGCGAGGCCCAGAAGCCGCGGTAGTACGCCTTGCGGTAGTAGTAGCAGGTCAGCCGGAAGCCCAGCGGGAAGATCAGGATCAGCAGCGCGGGGGACAGGCCCCACCAGGCGCCGAAGATCTCCCAGTTGGGGCCGCCGCGCATCGGGTGGCAGTTCTCCGCCAGGCACGGCGAGTAGAACGGCGAGACGTAGGGCGCGGAGTAGTAGTCCGCGTTCGCGAACGCCCGCCAGGTCGAGTAGACGACGAAGGCGAACAGGCCCGCCGCGGTCGTGGCGGGGTACAGCCACCAGCGGTCGGTGCGCAGGTGGCGGGCGGAAATCGCGGCGCGCGAAGGGGCGCGCACTCCGGCGCTGTACGGGCCGGCCGCGCCGTTCGCGCCGCGTGCGTCGGTATGCGGTTGGGGTTCGGTGCCAGTGGCCAACGTCGGTCTCCGTGGACGGCTGTCTGGGGGGTGGGACGGGTGGCGCTCGGTGGCGGTACGGGCGTGTGCCCTACGGCGCCCGGCGGCCGAGCGCGCCGAGGCCCTCGTCCTCCGCGCCGGCCCACAGGGCGGTGTCGTACGGCGTGTCCGGGATGGTCACCATCTCGGGGCCCGGTGCGGGGGCGGACCCGCCGCCTGCCGGACGCGCGCGGGACGGTCCGGCGGCGCCCTCCCGCAGCAGTTGCAGGCTTTCGCGCAAATGATCCGTGTCGCTGCGCACGCGGCGTATGTCCAGGCCGCCGCCGACCCGTCGCTCCAGCTGGCCGACCGACCGTTCCAGATCGTCCAGGTTGCGCTGAACAGCCGTCAGGTCGTCCTGAAGTGACATGACTTGCCTCACCTCCGCGGGTGTGGTCGGCACCGTTCCGCGCGGCCCCGGACACCGGCCCGGGTGCAGCGGCGTGCGCCTGCGAGTGTCGCGCGTCACAGTCGCGATTGGGAAGGGATCTGCCGCGATTGCGGAACCGGACCGGCGTGTTTCGGCAGGTGTGCGCCGTCGGTCCGTACCGCGGGGCGTGCGTTTGTACGGCGGCGCGTACGCCAGCGGGCGCGGGCCCGTACGCTCTCCCCGCGCGCGGCCCGGACGGCCGGGGCCGGACGGTCTCGCGTACGAGGTCCCGCGCGCACCGGGACCACCGGCACAGCGCGCGCGGTTGGGCCGGGCGGGTGGCCTTCCCGGCCGTGGCCGACGTGTCGCCCGCCCGCACGGGGGCCGGTCGCCTTCAGTGGTGGAGCCATAGATGTGATGAGCCGCAAAGTCGGCCGAACGTGATCCGTGGCCCCGCGGCCCGCCGCGGTGGTCCGGCGCGGGCGAGCCCCGGAGGTAACCGTGATGACCCACCCCGTCAGGCCAGGCGGTACGGCCTGCCGCAGGCGCCGCCGCGCCGCGCTCCTCGCCGCGGGAGTGCTGCTGCCGCTGCCGGTGCTGACCGGCTGCGGCGGGGGCGACGACGCCGAGGAGGCCGCCCCCGGCGCCCAGGACATCGCCGCCACCGCCCGCGACCGGGTGCGCCAGGGCGGCACGCTGCGCTGGGCGGTGGACGCCGTGCCCGGCACCCTGAACGCCTTCCAGCCGCGCGCGGACGCCGCCACGCGGCGCGTCACCGAGGCCGTACTGCCCCGGCTGTTCACCCTGGACCAGCGCGGCCGTCCGCAGCGCAACCCGGACTACCTGGCCGCCGCCGACGTCACCGACCGCGAACCCCGCCAGACCGTCGTCTACAAGATCAACCCGAAGGCCCGGTGGAGCGACGGACGCGCCGTCGGACCCGAGGACTTCGCCGCCCAGTGGAACGCGCTGCGCGGCAAGGACAACGCGTACTGGAGCGCGCGCAACGCCGGGTACGACCGGATCGAGAAGGTCGAGCAGGGCGGCAGCGCACGCGAGGTCAAGGTCACCTTCGCCAAGCCGTACGCCGACTGGAAGTCGCTGTTCACACCGCTGTACCCGAAGAGCGTGATGGGCGACGCGCGCGCCTTCAACGACGGCGCGCGCGAACAGCTGAAGGAGACGGCCGGGCCGTTCGCGGTGCAGGGCCGTGACGAGCAGGCGGGCACCCTCACCCTCGCGCGCGACCCGAAGTGGTGGGGCGCGCCCGCCAAGCTGGATAAGGTGGTGCTGACGGCGGTGCCGCGCGAGAAGCGGGCCGCCGCGCTGGCCGCCGGGACGCTCGACCTGGCCGAGGTGGACCCGGAGGACGCCCGCAAGATCACCGCGGCGGGCCGGCCCGCGCCGTCCGCCCCGGCGGGCAGCGCGTCGGGGGAGGCCGGGTCGCCGGGCACCGGTTCGTCCGGCGCCGGCTCGCCCCACGCGGGCTCACCGAGCGCCGGGGCGCCCGACGCGGCTTCACAAGCCGGGCGCGCGGAGGGCGCGGAGAACGACGCCGAGCGCTCCCCGGCCCCGGGCGGCGACGACGTACCGCCGCACCGCGCGGCCACCGCCGAGCAGCAGGCGCTGCGCGCCTACACCGTCCGCAAAGCCCTGGAACCCGCCTACACCCAGCTCGCCCTCAACGGCAGCACCAACCCGCTCAGCGACGAACGGGTACGCCGCGCAGTGGCCCGCGCCATCGACCGGCAGAAGCTGGCCGACAGCGTGCTCAAGCCCCTCGGCCTGCCGAACCGCCCGCTCGGCAGCCACCTGCTGATGGCGGGCCAGCCCGGCTACGCGGACCACAGCGGCGCTCTCGGCGGACCGGACACCGGGGCCGCGCGGGCGATGCTGGCCGACGCGGGCTGGCGGGCGCCCGGCGGTGCGGCCCAGCCGCAGCAGTCGGACAAGAAGGTGGACGCCGGGCACGACGACAAGGGGGGCGACGTGGTCCGGGTCGGCACCGTACCCACGACGCCGCTGTCCTCGGCCGGCGTACGGGCCGCCGACCTCCAGCGCTCCACGCTGCTGCGGCAGAGCGCCGTCTTCTACAAGACCGCCGCCGCCGACCGGCGCACCACCGCCGAGGGCAACACGGCCACCGCTGCATACGCGGACTACCGGCGCTACGAGATGCTGGCGGCCAACGCGCTGAGCGCCGCCGAGATGATCGAGGTGGCCCCGGCGCCCGGCGGCGTACGGACCCCGGACGGGCCGGGCCGGGCGGCCGACGGCAAGCCGGTCGGCGCGGACGTCCTGGCGCTGGCCGGCCCGGCCGATCCCGCCGCGGGCGGCCCGGCCGCCGTGAAGAAGGACGGCAAGCCGCTCGCGCTGCGCTTCGTGCTGCCGGACGGCCCCGGCTCCGAGCGGCTGCGCACGGTGGCCGACCGGATCTCCGCGATGCTCGCCCGGATCGGGGTGCAGACCGTCGTACGGAAGGTGCCGGACAAGAGCTACTTCGAGGATCACATCGCCGCCGGCGACTTCGACCTGGCGCTCTACACCTGGCCCGGCTCCGCCTACCCGGCCACCGACGGCCGCCCGATCTACGCCAAGCCGCAGCCCGCCGCCGACGGCAGCCTGACCGTCGAACAGAACTACACCCGGGTCGGCACCGACCACATCGACCAGCTCTTCGACCAGGCGGCGGCCGAGCTGGACGAGGACGCCTCCCGCGAGCTGGTCGAGCGCGCCGACGCCCGGATCTGGGCGGCGGCCGGCTCGGTACCGCTCTATCAGCGCCCCGAGGTCGTCGCGGCGAAGAAGAACCTGGTCAACGCGGGTGCGTTCGGCTTCTCGACGCCGCGCTACCAGGACATCGGCTTCAAGAAGAGCTGACAACGGGCTCCACACGGCGGGACGGCCGCCCCGGACGATCACCGGGGCGGCCGTCCCGCTGCCGTACGGACCGGTGACGCGCACCCGTCGGCCACCCGGCCGGGCGGGGGACGACAGGTGCCCAACCGGTGCACGATTCCCGTTCGGATTTGCATCGCCGCAGGTCAGAGGCGGTCCGTGCGACCTGGGGCGGCCGAGTCCGCCCCGGCCACGTACGATGAGGTGAGGCCGTGGCGTCTTCATGCCCGGCAGGCACACGTACCGGACCGTACGTGCAGCCATCCACGATCCGGGAGAAGCGCCGCAGTATGCCCACGCGCCACGACATTCGTAACGTCGCCATCGTCGCCCACGTCGACCACGGCAAGACGACCCTCGTCGACGCCATGCTCAAGCAGGCCGGCTCGTTCGCCGCGCACGCCGCGGAGAACCTCGACGAGCGCATGATGGACTCGAACGACCTGGAGCGTGAGAAAGGCATCACGATCCTCGCCAAGAACACGGCGGTGAAGTATCACCCCAAGGACGGCGGGGACCCGATCACCATCAACATCATCGACACACCCGGCCACGCCGACTTCGGCGGCGAGGTCGAGCGCGGTCTGTCGATGGTGGACGCGGTCGTGCTGCTGGTGGACGCCTCCGAGGGCCCGCTGCCGCAGACCCGCTTCGTGCTGCGCAAGGCACTGGCCGCGAAGATGCCGGTCATCCTGTGCATCAACAAGACCGACCGCCCGGACTCGCGCATCGCCGAGGTCGTCGACGAGACCTACGACCTGTTCCTGGACCTGGACGCGGACGAGGACCAGATCGAGTTCCCGATCGTCTACGCCTGCGCCCGTGACGGCGTCGCCTCGCTGACCAAGCCCGAGGACGGCACCGTCCCGCAGGACAGCGACAACCTGGAGCCGTTCTTCTCCACGCTGCTGGAGACCGTCCCGGCCCCCGAGTACGACGAGTCGGCCCCCCTCCAGGCGCACGTCACCAACCTGGACGCGGACAACTTCCTCGGCCGTATCGCGCTGCTCCGCGTCGAGCAGGGCGAGCTGCGCAAGGGCCAGACCGTGGCGTGGATGAAGCGCGACGGGTCCGTCCAGAACGTCCGCATCACCGAGCTGATGATGACCGAGGCGCTGACCCGCAAGCCGGCCGAGGTGGCGGGCCCGGGCGACATCTGCGCCGTCGCCGGCATCCCCGACATCATGATCGGTGAGACGCTGGCCGACCCGGAGAACCCGGTCGCGCTGCCGCTGATCACGGTCGACGAGCCCGCGATCTCGATGACCATCGGCACCAACACCTCCCCGCTGGTCGGCCGCGGCGGCACCGGCAAGGGCGCGGACGCCAAGGCCGCGGTCAAGGACCGCAAGGTGACCGCCCGCCAGGTCAAGGACCGCCTGGAGCGCGAGCTGATCGGCAACGTCTCGCTGCGCGTGCTGGACACCGAGCGCCCGGACGCCTGGGAGGTGCAGGGCCGCGGTGAGCTGGCGCTGGCCATCCTGGTCGAGCAGATGCGCCGCGAGGGCTTCGAGATGACCATCGGCAAGCCGCAGGTGGTCACCAAGGAGGTCGACGGCAAGACCTACGAGCCGGTCGAGCGCATGACGATCGATGTGCCCGAGGAGCACATGGGCGCGGTCACCCAGCTCATGGGCGTGCGCAAGGGCCGGATGGACAACATGTCCAACCACGGCTCGGGCTGGGTCCGCATGGAGTTCGTCGTGCCGTCCCGCGGCCTGATCGGCTTCCGTACGGAGTTCCTGACCAACACCCGCGGTACCGGCATCGCGCACTCCATCCACGAGGGCCACGAGCCCTGGTTCGGCACCCTGACCACCCGTAACAACGGTTCGCTGGTCGCCGACCGGGCGGGCGCGGTCACCGCTTTCGCGATGACCAACCTCCAGGAGCGCGGCGTGCTCTTCGTGGAGCCGGGCACCGAGGTGTACGAGGGCATGATCGTCGGTGAGAACTCGCGCTCCGACGACATGGACGTGAACATCACCAAGGAGAAGAAGCTCACGAACATGCGCTCCTCCACGGCCGATGTCGCGGAGTCGATCGTGCCGCCGCGCAAGCTCTCTCTGGAGCAGTCGCTGGAGTTCTGCCGCGACGACGAGTGCGTCGAGGTCACCCCGGAGGCGGTCCGTATCCGCAAGGTCGTCCTGGACGCCCGCGAGCGGGCCCGGACGGCGTCGCGCGCCAAGCGCTGATCCGTCACGCCGGGTGATCCCCGGCGTACGAGCGGCGATTACGCTCCGAGAGCGCCCCACCGGATTCTCCGTCCGGTGGGGCGCTTTCCGTTTCCCGCCATGGCGCAGCCGATATCGCAGATGAACGCAATGAGTCAACAAGATTTCGATTGCGATCCGGCCATGGTGAGTCCGAATTGCGGACGAAGATCGCGATGTGGTGCGCCGACAGTCCGTTTCGTTACCGTCTGGATGGTTTGGTTTGTCCGGATTCCGAACTTCCGGAAAACGGATGTGACCAAACCGAGACCCCTTACACGTGGTTTATGGGGCGAAGGTGACTGAGACTGGGGGGCATTGAGCTCGGGTCAATGGGTCACGCGCTGTGGGGAGCGCCGACTCACGAGCAGCAGGGGCTGGTCGCTGGCTGTCAGGGGTGTCAGCTGCGGGCAGCTCCTTTCCATGAAGTGAATGGACTCATGAGGAGGCAGTCCCATGCGCGGTGCCAAGAGCGCCACCTGGATCGCAGGGGCGATAGCCATCGCCCTGTCGGCGACGGCGTGCGGTGGAAGCAGCGGTAGTTCGGGTGCCGAGGCCGGCTTCGTCCGGGCCAACTGGGGTGACCCGCAGAACCCGTTGGAGCCCGCGAACACCAATGAGGTGCTCGGCGGCAAGGTGCTGGACCAGATCTTCATGAATCTGAAGGAGTACGACCCGAAGACCGGCGAGGCGAAGAACGCCGCCGCCGAGTCGATCGAGACGTCGGACGCCCAGAACTTCACCATCAAGATCAAGAAGGGTCTGAAGTTCTCCAACGGCGAGGCGATCACCGCCAAGTCGTTCGTGGACGCCTGGAACTACGCGGCGCTGGCCACCAACAAGCAGAAGAACGCCTACTTCTTCTCCGACATCGAGGGCTACGACAAGACCTCGCCGGAGGAGGGCAAGCCGACCGCCCAGACGCTGTCCGGCCTGAAGGTCGTGGACGACACCACCTTCACCGTCAAGCTGAGCAAGAAGTTCGGCACCTGGCCGGTCCGCCTGGGCTACAAGGCGTTCGCGCCGCTGCCCAAGCTGTTCTTCGACAAGCACGAGGAATACCTGAAGAAGCCGGTCGGCAACGGCCCCTACGCCGTCGAGTCGTACGAGCGGGGCAAGCTGATGAAGCTCGTCCCGAACAAGTACTACGCCGGTGAGCACAAGCCGCAGAACAAGGGCGTGCTGCTCCAGGTCTTCACCGACTCCAACGCCGCGTACGCCGCCCTCCAGGCCGGCAACCTCGATGTCGACGACGACATCCCGGCGGAGCAGATCAAGAACGCCAAGAACGACCTCAAGGGCAACTACTTCACCCAGCCCGCCGGTATCTACCAGGCCGTCACCTTCCCGTTCTACAAGCCGGAGTGGAACAAGCCGGGCATGGAGAAGGTCCGTAAGGGCATCTCCATGGCGATCGACCGCAAGAGCATCACGGAGAAGATCTACAACGGCACCCGTACGCCGATGGTCGACCTCACCGCCCCGGTGCTCGGCGAGGCCAACGGCTACGACAAGAACATGTGCGGCGACGTCTGCACCTACAACCCGACCGAGGCCAAGAAGCTCATCCAGGAGGGCGGCGGCATCCCCGGCGGCAAGCTGACCATCAGCTACAACGCCGACAAGGACTCCCACAAGCAGTGGGCGGACGCGGCCTGCAACAGCATCAACCAGGTCCTCGGCGACGACAAGGCGTGCGTCGGCAACCCGGTCGGTACCTTCGGTGACTTCCGCAACCAGATCACCAAGGGCGAGATGAACGGGCCGTTCCGTGCCGGCTGGCAGATGGACTACCCGCACATCGAGAACTTCCTCACCCCGCTGTACAAGACGGGGTCCAGCTCCAACGACGGCAAGTGGAGCAACAAGGAATTCGACAAGCTGATGGACGAGGCCGCCGCCGAGACGGACATCAAGAAGGCCACCGACATCTACAAGCAGGCCGAGAAGATCGTCATCCAGGACGCGGTGAACATCCCGCTCTTCTACCAGAACGGCACCGTCGGCTGGTCGGAGAACGTCTCCGACGTCGCGCTCAACCCCTTCAGCGTCCCCGTCTTCAGCAACATCAAGGTCAAGGGCTGATCCGACGCAGCCGCCCCTGAGCGGGGCGCGAAGAACATAACCGCTTACGGCGGCAGGGGGCAGTCGGAACCCGTGCGAGACGGGTCCGGCTGCTCCCGCGTCGGCGCTTTCCTGGAGGACACATGGGGCGCTACGTCATACGACGACTGCTCCAGATGGTGCCCGTCTTCATCGGCACCACTTTCCTGATCTTCGTCATGGTCTACGCGATCGGCGATCCCATCGCCGCCATGTTCGGAGACCGGACACCGGACCCGGCCACCGCCGCGGCGATCCGGGAGTCCCTGCACCTCAACGACCCGTTGTGGAGCCAGTACCTGCAATACATGGCCGGGATCTTCCAGGGCGACTTCGGTACGTCCTTCAACGGCACCCCGGTCGTGGAACTGATGGGCAACGCCTTCCCGAACACCATCAAGCTGACGCTGGTGGCGTTCGCCATCGAGCTGGTGGTCGGCCTGACCCTCGGCGTCATCGCGGGCCTGCGCCGCGGCCGGTTCGTGGACACCGGCGTGCTGGTCTTCACGCTGCTGGTGATCTCGATCCCGACGTTCGTCACCGGCTACGTGCTGCAGTACTTCATCGGCGTGAAGCTCGGCTGGGCCGCCCCGGCGGTCTCCATCGACGTCACCCTCGACCAGCTGCTGCTGCCCGGCATCGTGCTGGCGGGTGTCTCGCTGGCCTACGTCTCCCGGCTCACCCGTACCTCGATCGCGGAGAACCTGCGCTCGGACTACATCCGCACCGCGACGGCCAAGGGCCTGCCGCGCCGCCGGGTGGTCACCGTCCACCTGATGCGCAACTCGCTGATCCCCGTCGTCACCTTCCTCGGCACCGACATCGGCGGCCTGATGGCCGGCGCCGTCGTCACCGAGCGGATCTTCAACATCCAGGGCGTCGGCTACCAGCTCTACCAGGGCATCCTGCGGCAGAACTCACCGACCGTGGTGGGCTTCGTGACCATCCTCGTGGTCGTCTTCCTCGCCGCCAACCTGCTCGTCGACCTGCTCTACGCGGTCCTGGACCCGAGGATCCGTTATGCCTGAGACTGACACCTCCTTGAACACCCAGGCTTCCGTGGCCGCGGCCGAGATCGTCAACGTGGAGCTGAAGGCGGACAAGCCCCGCAGCCTGTGGGGCGACGCCTGGCGCGACCTGCGGCGGAACCCGATCTTCTACATCTCCGCGGTGCTGATCCTCTTCCTGATCGTCGTCTCGATCTGGCCGAGCCTGCTGACCAGCACCAGCCCGTACGCCTGTGACATCACCAAGTCCAAGCAGGGCGCGACCGACGGCCACCCCTTCGGCTTCAACACCCAGGGCTGCGACGTCTACGCCCGCACCGTCTACGGTGCCCGGGCCTCGGTCGTCGTCGGTGTGTGCACCACCCTCCTCGCCGCCGTCTTCGGCTGCTTCATGGGCGGTCTGGCCGGCTTCTTCGGCGGCTGGTGGGACTCGATCCTCTCCCGGGTCGGCGACATCTTCTTCGGCATCCCGATCCTGCTCGGCGGCATCGTCTTCCTGTCCGTCATCAAGGGCGGCTCGATCTTCACGGTCGTGCTGCTGATGGCGATCCTGGGCTGGCCGCAGATCGCCCGTATCGCCCGCGGTTCGGTGATCACCGCCAAGCAGCAGGACTACGTGCAGGCCGCGCGCGCCCTGGGCGCGAGCACCTCGCGGATGCTGCTGCGGCACATCACGCCCAACGCTCTGGCGCCCGTCATCGTCGTGGCGACCATCGCGCTCGGTACGTATGTCTCCCTGGAGGCGACGCTGTCGTTCCTGGGCGTCGGCCTGAAGCCGCCGACGGTCTCCTGGGGCATCGACATCTCCACCGCCGCCACGGACGTGCGCAACGCGCCGCACATGCTGCTCTATCCGGCGGGCGCCCTCAGCATCACCGTGCTGGCGTTCATCATGCTCGGCGACGCGGTGCGCGACGCCCTCGACCCCAAGCTGCGCTGAGGGAGGCGTACGTGACCACCATCTCCAAGCCGGCGGACGTTCCCGCGCAGCGGGCCGGGGACAAGAGCGAGGGCACCCTCCTCGAAGTCCGCGATCTGCACGTGGAATTCCACACCCGGGACGGCGTCGTCAAGGCCGTCAACGGCGTCAACTACAGCGTCAGCGCGGGCGAGACGCTCGCCGTGCTCGGTGAGTCCGGGTCCGGCAAGTCCGTCACCGCGCAGGCCATCATGGGCATCCTCGACATGCCGCCGGCCAAGATCCCGCAGGGGGAGATCCTCTTCCGCGGGCAGGACATGCTGAAGATGTCCGGCGAGCAGCGCCGCAAGATCCGCGGCGCCAAGATCGCCATGATCTTCCAGGACGCACTGTCCTCCCTGAACCCGGTGCTCAGCGTGGGCTACCAGCTCAGCGAGATGTTCCGGGTCCACCAGGGCCTCGGCAAGAAGGCGGCCAAGGCCAAGTCGGTCGAACTGATGGACCGGGTGAAGATCCCGGCCGCCTCGAAGCGGGTGGACGACTACCCGCACCAGTTCTCCGGCGGTATGCGCCAGCGCATCATGATCGCGATGGCGCTGGCCCTGGAACCGGACCTGATCATCGCGGACGAGCCCACCACCGCCCTCGACGTGACCGTCCAGGCGCAGGTCATGGACCTGCTCGCGGACCTCCAGCGCGAGTTCAACATGGGCCTGATCCTGATCACCCACGACCTGGGCGTGGTCGCGGACGTCGCCGACAAGATCGCGGTGATGTACGCGGGCCGGATCGTCGAGCACGCTCCCGTGCACGAGCTGTACAAGACCCCCGCCCACCCGTACACCCGCGGTCTGCTCGACTCCATCCCGCGCCTGGACCAGAAGGGCCAGGAGCTGTACGCGATCAAGGGCCTGCCGCCCAACCTGCTCAACATTCCGCCGGGCTGCGCGTTCAACCCGCGCTGCCCGAAGGCGCAGGACATCTGCCGTACGGAGGTGCCGGCGCTGCACACCGTCGCCGACGCCCGCGGCAGCGCGTGCCACTTCTGGGAGGAGACGATCAATGGCTGAGCCGAAGAACGACGCGCGGCGCGAGCCGATCCTCGAAGTCCGCAACCTGGTCAAGCACTTCCCGCTCACCCAGGGCATCCTGTTCAAGAAGCAGGTCGGCGCGGTCAAGGCCGTGGACGGCATCTCCTTCGAGCTGTACCAGGGCGAGACGCTGGGCATCGTCGGCGAGTCCGGCTGTGGCAAGTCCACCGTCGCCAAGCTGCTGATGAACCTGGAGCGGGCGACCTCCGGCGAGGTCTTCTACAAGGGCCAGGACATCACCAAGCTGTCGGGGCGCGCGCTGAAGGCCGTACGGCGCAACATCCAGATGGTGTTCCAGGACCCGTACACCTCGCTCAACCCGCGGATGACGGTCGGCGACATCATCGGTGAGCCCTTCGACATCCACCCCGAGGTGGCCCCGAAGGGCGACCGTCGCCGCAAGGTGCAGGATCTGCTGGACGTCGTCGGCCTCAACCCCGAGTACGTCAACCGCTATCCGCACCAGTTCTCCGGCGGCCAGCGCCAGCGCATCGGCATCGCCCGCGGCCTCGCGCTCAACCCGGAGATCATCATCTGCGACGAGCCGGTCTCGGCGCTGGACGTGTCCGTCCAGGCGCAGGTCATCAACCTGATGGAGAAGCTCCAGGACGAGTTCAACCTCTCCTACCTCTTCATCGCGCACGACCTGTCCATCGTCCGGCACATCTCCGACCGGGTCGGGGTCATGTACCTCGGCAAGATGGCCGAGATCGGCACGGACGAGCAGATCTACGACCACCCGACGCACCCCTACACCCAGGCGCTGCTCTCGGCCGTCCCCGTCCCGGACCCCGACGCGCGCGAGGGCCGCGAGCGCATCATCCTGACCGGCGACGTCCCGTCCCCGGCCAACCCGCCGTCCGGCTGCCGCTTCCGCACCCGCTGCTGGAAGGCCCAGGACAAGTGCGCCGAGGAACTCCCGCTGCTGGCGATCCCCGAGCGCTTCGCCGGCTCGGACTCCCTGGCCGCCCACGAGTCGGCCTGCCACTTCGCCGAGGAGAAGGACGTGGTGGGGGCGGCGTAGGGCCGTCTCCCTCCTGAGTGCGCGGGCGCCCGGACCGGATCGGTCCGGGCGCCTTCGCGTTCGGGTACGGGTACGGATTCGCGGTGTGGGGCGGACCGGATATCCGTCGATGAGGCGAGCTCAGGAAGGCGGAGTACGGTGATCCGCCGGCCGCAGCATTGCCGCAACGGCGGCATCACCCGCCGCCCGCTGCGGCCCGCACACTGCGCCTCACCCCCAGTCCCCGAACGCCCCCGTCGGCTTCCGCTGCGCCAGCGTGAACCACACCGCCTTGCCGTTCGGATAGTCCCGCACTCCCCAGCTGTCCGCACAGGCGTCCACGATCCCCAGCCCCCGCCCGTACTCCTCGTCCACCGCCGCCTTCTGCTGCTCCGGCACGCCGGGTCCGGTGTCCCATACGGCGATGGTCAGGTCGAACGGCGAACGGTCCACGCTCACGTACGCGTCGGTCCTGCCGTACTGGTACGAGTTGGTCACCAGCTCCGACACCATCAGCTCCGCCGTCTCGACCAGGCAGTTCAGCCCGGCCCCGGTCAGGATGTGCCGCAGTGCGGCTCTGACGACACCGACCGCCCGGGGGTCGTGCGGAATGAACAAGCCGTAGGACCAGGTCTCGCTGGGCGTGCTCATGAGGCAGCCTCCAGGTGAGTGCAGTCTGTGACTGGCGCCATACGTAAGGTAAGGGGGTGTGGCGTATACGTGCAACCGGCTCGGGGAAATGGCGAGTTGGGCCATACTGCCGATGGGAGAACTGGGAGGGATGCATGGGCCTGAGGGCGAACCCCACGTACCGGCAGCGGCGTTTCGGGGCCGAGGTCCGCAGGCTGCGCGAACGGGCCGGCCTGACCGTCAGCGAGGCCGCGGACGTGATGGGCATGCGGCAATCGCACGTCAGCAACGTCGAAGCCGGCCGTACGTCGCTGGCCCCGGCGAGGCTGCGCGAATTGGCCCAGACCGCGAGTGGTACACGTTCCACCTATCTTGAAGCGCTGATCGAGATGGGGGAGGCCCGGGGGAAGGGATGGTGGAGTACTTACAGAAGCGCTGTCCGGCCATCGCTCCTCGATCTCGCCGAATTGGAGTCCGGAGCTCGACGTCTGCTCGGTTACGAACCGATGTTCATTCCGGGGCTGTTGCAGACGCGCGAGTACGCAGCAGCCATCCACCACGGTGGCTACACGCGGGAGGCGAGGCGCGAACGGGACCGCGCGATCGAGTTCCGAATGAGGCGTCAGCAGGTGTTGCACGGCAACGGGGCGCCGCAGACGCACTTGATCGTCCACGAGGCGGCTCTCCACGTCTCCTTGGGGCAACGCCATGTCATGCGTGATCAGTTGATCCAGTTGATCGAGATCGCACGGCTCCCGCACGTGACCGTTCAAGTGCTGCCGTTTGCCGGACCGGTTCCCTTCGGCACGTCCTTCACGGTGTTGGAGCCACAGGTCGAGGAATTGGGCACTGTCGTCGTGTCCCACGTCGAGAAGTCCCTGTACCTGGGCGACCCGGATGCCCTTGCCAGGTATCACGCCACGTTCGCTAGGCTCAGTGAAGTGGCGTTGCCTCCGGTTGACGCTGCTGTTCTGCCGGAGTCGCACGCGGTCAAGGACTCGCTGGGGATCATCCAGCGTGTCCTGTATCCCTTGCTCTAGGAAGGCGTGCATGTCTCAGCTCGCGTGGCAGAAGTCCAGCTTCAGCGAAGGCGGCGCCGACACGTGCGTCGAAATGGCGCTGGACCCGACCGGGGCCGCACACCTCCGTGAGAGCGCCGCTCCCGCGGCGACGGTAAGAGCCGGCTGCGCTGCGGTTCGATGCTTCGTGCAGGTGGTGAAAGCGGGGGCGTTCGACGGCCCATAGAGCAGCGGGTGCTGGAGATGGGGCGAGCGGTGCGCGAAACGTGGCAGAAATCCAGCTTCAGCGAGGGGCACACCGAAGCGTGTGTCGAGGTGGCGGCAGGGCCCGGCGCCATTCGGTGGGTGCGGGAGAGCGCGGAGCCCGAGGTGGTGATGGGAGTTTCCGTGGGGGCTCTGGGAGGGCTGGTGCGGGTGGTCAAGGGCGGGGTGTTCGGGCGGGGCGGCGGGTGATCCACGGGCGGTGAGCTTGTGGGCGGCGCAGACTGGGGGCGTAGGGACGTTTCGCCTGTGGGGTGAGACCGATGCGGCGTTGCTGCGTGATGACGGGGGCCGCCTTGCTGGGGGCCGTTCTGGCCGGGTGTGGTTCATCCGGCGGCGACGGGACGGGGACGACGGTTACGAGTACTCGTACGGTCACCGAGGCGCCCTCGCCTTCCGGTACGGGGACGGGTGCCCCCAGTGCCGCACCGGAGGGGTCGGCTGCGTCGCGGGACGCCGCATCCGTTGTCGAGGATTACTACGCGGCCATCAATGAGCGTGACTTCCGTCGGGCCTGGGACCTCGGCGGCAAGCATCTCGGGGGCTCCTATGACGCCTTCGTGGCGGGTTTCGCGGACACCGCGCACGACAGCGTTCACGTCACCGGCGTACGGGGGGACACGGTCTCGGTCGCGCTGGACGCGGAGCAGCGGGACGG
Organism: Streptomyces sp. NRRL F-5755; assembly: GCF_001279365.1. NCBI lineage: Bacteria > Bacillati > Actinomycetota > Actinomycetes > Kitasatosporales > Streptomycetaceae > Streptomyces > Streptomyces sp. NRRL F-5755. The sequence goes on from NZ_LGCW01000036.1 coordinate 19,896, forward strand.
GTCCGTGCGGTCCTTCGCCGGTACGTACACCGTCCGGGACGGGGTGATCGTCGCCGCGGACATCCGTGCGGTGGCGGGTCCGACGCCGAGTGGCGGGGGTACCGGTTCGCCTTCGCCGGGGCCGTCGTCGGACGGGCCGCCCGACATCGACTGTTCGGATCTTCCCGGGCCGACGTCGGTCGGGCCCTCCGATCCGTACCACCTCGACCGTGACGGCGACGGCATCGGCTGCGAGCCCTACGACAAGTGACGCCACGAGCGGCCGGCGTCGCTCATACGGGCGGTTCTGGCCCGTGTTCAGCCCGGGCAACGGGTTCCGGCGGGTCCGGGATGTCAGGTTGGGGCTGATAGGCCGGGTGGGTGCGGGCGCCCGGGCCGCAGCTCTGAGGAGGCAGCTCGTTGCGCGGAGCCTCGCGTGTCGGTTCGGCGTTCTTCGCGGCCGCCGCGGTCGCCCTGGCGGGCGCCGGGTGCGGCGGGGGCGGGCAGGACCCCAGCGTCGTACGGGCGTCCTGGGGCGACCCGCAGAACCCGGTGGAGCCGGCGAACACCACCGACGTACAGGGCGGCAAGGTGCTCGACCTGGCCTTCCGGGGACTGAAGCGGTACAACCCGCGCACGGCCGTGGCCGAGAACATGGTGGCCGAGTCGGTCGAATCGCCGGACGCGCGGAACTTCACGGTGAAGCTCAAGCCGGGGTGGTCCTTCAGCAATGGGGAGAAGGTGACGGCCCGGTCTTTCGTCGACGCCTGGAATTACGGGGCGCTGGTCGGCAATCGACAGCTCGGGGCGCCATTCTTCAGCTATGTGGAGGGGTACGAGGAGGTCCACCCGGAAGGGGAGGGCGCGAAGCCGACCGCGCGGACGATGCGCGGGCTGAAGGTCAAGGACGAGCTGACGTTCACGGTGCGGCTGAACCAGAAATTCGGGCTGTGGCCGGAGATGCTGGGCTACACCGCCTTTCTGCCGCTGCCCCGGTCGTTCTTCACCGACCACGACGCCTGGCTGGCGAAGCCGGTCGGCAACGGGCCGTACGCCGTGCAGTCGTACGCCAAGGGCGGGATCATGCGGTTGCGGACCCGGAAGGATTATCCGGGGCCCGACAAGGCGAAGAACGGTGGAGTTGATCTTCAGGTCTATACGGACAACGACACCGCCTATACCGACTTGATGGCGGGAAATCTCGACCTCGTGGACGATGTGCCGGCCTCGCAGCTGAAGCATGTGCAGAAGGATCTGCAAGGGCGGTACATCAACCAGCCCGCCGGGATCATTCAGACGCTGTCGTTTCCGATGTATGACAAGGGCTGGGCCAAGCCGGGGACGGAGAAAGTCCGCCGCGGCATCTCCATGGCCATCAACCGCCCGGCGATCACCCGGCAGATCTTCCGGGGGACGCGTACGCCGGCCACCGACTGGACCGCCATGGCCCTCGGCGAGCACGGCGGCTACCAGGCGGGACTGTGCGGCGCGGCGTGCACGTACGACCCGGCGGCGGCCCGGAAGCTGGTCGACGAGGGGGGCGGGCTTCCCGGCGGGTCGATGAAGGTGACGTACAACGCGGACACCGGATCGCACAAACTGTGGGTGGACGCCCTGTGCAACAGCGTGAACCGGGCGCTGGGACGCCATGTGTGCGACGGGAGCCCGATGGGCACCTTCGCCGATTACCGGTCCAAGGTCAGCGCGAAGAAGATGAGCGGCCCCTTCCGCGCCGGCTGGCAGATGGACTATCCGCTGATCCAGACCTTCCTGCAGAGCCAGTATTTCACCGGCGCCTCGTCCAACGACTCGGGCTGGAGCAACAAGGAATTCGACCAGCTGGTGAGCCGCGCCAACGCGGAGAGCGACGTGGGCCGGGTCAACGCCACGTATCACCGGGCCGAGCGCATTCTCGCCCGGGAAATGCCCGCGATCCCGCTGTGGTACCAGAACGGCAGCGGCGGCTACACGGACCGGGTCGAACATGTCGTCCTGAACCCCTTCAGCGTTCCGGTGTACGACCAGATCACGATCAAGGACTGAGGGCGGGCGGACGGCCATGGTGCGTTATGTGATCCGGCGGCTGCTGCAGATGGTGCCGGTCTTCATCGGTGCCACCTTCCTGATTTTCGTGATGGTGTACGCGCTCGGCGACCCGGTCGCCGCGCTTTCCGGCGACCGCGCCCCGGACCCCGCGACCGCCGCGCAGATCCGCCGCGAACTCCATTTGGACGAGCCGCTGTGGCAGCAGTACCTGCAGTACATGGGGCAGATCTTCACCGGGAATTTCGGCACGACGTTCGACGGCCTGCAGGTGCTGGACAAGATGGGCACCGCTTTTCCCGTCACCCTGCGGCTGACCGCCGTCGCCATCGTCGCCGAGATCGTCGTCGGGGTGACGCTGGGCGTGCTCAGCGGGCTGCGGCGCGGGCGGCTGCTGGACACCGGGGTGCTGGTGCTGACGCTGGTCGTGGTGTCCGTGCCGACGTTCGTCAGCGGCTACGTCCTCCAGTACCTGCTGGGCGTGAAGTGGGGCTGGGTCACCCCGGCCGTCCCGATCGGCGCGCCTCTGGACGCGCTGCTGCTGCCCGGCTGTGTGCTGGCGCTGGTGTCGCTGGCGTACGTCACCCGGCTCACCCGCACGTCGATCGCGGAGAACGCCCGCGCCGACTACGTCCGTACGGCCGTCGCCAAGGGCCTGCCCCGGCGGCGGATCGTGGTGCGGCACCTGCTGCGCAACTCGCTCATCCCGGTGGTCACCTTCATCGGCGCCGACATCGGCTCCCTGATGGGCGGCGCGGTGGTCACCGAGCGGATCTTCAATGTGCACGGCGTCGGCTACGAGCTGTACCAGGGCATCGTCCGCCAGAACTCCCCGACCGTCGTCGGCTTCGTGACCGTCCTGGTCATCGTCTTCCTGCTGGCGAACCTGATCGTCGACCTCCTGTACGCCGTGCTCGACCCGAGGATCCGCTATGCATGAACCCGAGCGCCACGAGCCGTTCCAGACGGCGGGCAGCGGGACGCCGCTGCCCGCCGTCGAGGCGGAGACCATGGGCGGGCTCGCCGGACCGCCCGAGGTGCCCGGCGCCCCGGGAGCGCCGCAGGGCACCGGCGTGCAGCCCGCCGCCGGACGGGCCCGCAGCCTGTGGTCGGACGCCTGGCACGACCTGCGCCGCAACCCGGTCTTCCTGGTCTCCGGACTGCTGATCGTCTTCTTCGTGCTGATCGCCGTCCGGCCGTCCCTGCTGACCGGCACCGACCCGCTGGACTGCGACATCACCCTGTCCCAGGAGGGCTCGCGGGCCGGCCACCCCTTCGGCTTCGACACCCAGGGCTGTGACGTCTTCGCGCGGACGGTGTACGGGGCCCGCGCGTCGGTGACGGTCGGCGTCTGCGCGACGGCCGGGGCCGCCCTGCTCGGCGGGGTGCTGGGCGGCCTCGCCGGGTTCTTCGGCGGCTGGTGGGACGCGCTGCTCTCCCGTATCGCGGACATGTTCTTCGCGATCCCGATGCTGCTGGGCGGCCTGGTGTTCCTGTCCGTGGTGCCGTCCGGGTCGGTGTGGCCGGTCGTCGGGTTCATCGTGCTGCTGGGCTGGCCGCAGCTCGCGCGGATCGCGCGCGGTTCCGTACTGACCGTCAAACAGGCCGACTTCGTGCAGGCCGCGCGGGCGCTGGGCGCCGGGAACACCCGGCTGCTGCTGCGGCACCTGGCGCCCAACGCGGTCGCGCCGGTGATCGTCGTGGCGACCATCGCGCTCGGTACGTACATCGCGCTGGAGGCGACGCTGTCCTACCTGGGCGTCGGCCTGAAACCGCCGACCGTCTCCTGGGGCATCGACATCTCCGAGGCGTCCAAACAGATCCGCAACGCGCCGCACATGCTGCTGTGGCCGGCGGGCGCGCTCAGCCTGACCGTGCTGGCGTTCATCATGCTCGGCGACGCGGTGCGCGACGCCCTCGACCCCAAGCTGCGCTGAGGAGACGGTGGATGACGGTGGAGGGCAGGTCCCCGGGCACGGAGGCGGACGGCGGCGCGCTGCTGGACGTACGCGGCTTGCAGGTCGAGTTCCGTACGCGGGACGGGATCGCGCACGCGGTCAACGGCGTCAGCTACACGGTCGCGGCGGGCGAGACGCTGGCCGTGCTGGGCGAGTCGGGGTCGGGCAAGTCGGTGACCGCGCAGGCGGTGCTGGGCATCCTCGACACCCCGCCCGGCCACGTCACCGGCGGCGAGATCCTCTTCCACGGCCGGGACCTGCTGCGGATGGGCGCCGAGGAGCGGCGCCGTATCCGCGGCACCAAGCTGGCGATGATCTTCCAGGACGCACTGTCGGCGCTCAACCCGGTGCTGAGCGTGGGCGCGCAGCTCGGGGAGATGTTCGAGGTGCACCGCGGCGCCTCGCGCAAGGAGGCCCGCGACCGGGCCGCCGAGCTGATGGACCGGGTGCGCATCCCGGCCGCCCGCAGCCGGGTGGGCGACTACCCGCACCAGTTCAGCGGCGGTATGCGCCAGCGCATCATGATCGCGATGGCGCTGGCCCTGGAGCCCGACCTGATCATCGCGGACGAGCCCACCACCGCCCTCGACGTGACCGTCCAGGCGCAGGTCATGGATCTGCTGGCGGAGCTGCGCCGGGAGTACGCCATGGGCCTCGTCCTGATCACCCACGACCTGGGCGTGGTGGCGGACGTGGCCGACCGGATCGCCGTCATGTACGCGGGCCGGATCGTGGAGAGAGCCCCCGTCCACGACCTCTACCGGGCGCCGGCCCACCCGTACACCCGCGGTCTGCTGGACTCCATCCCGCGCCTGGACCGGAAGGGCCGGGAACTGTACGCGATCAAGGGCCTGCCGCCCAGCCTGACCGCGATCCCGCCGGGCTGCCCCTTCCACCCGCGCTGCCCCAAGGCGCAGGACATCTGCCGTACGGACCGGCCGCCGCTCTACGACGTGGCGCCGGGCCGGGCCAGCGCGTGCCACTTCTGGGAGGAGACCGTCAGTGAGCAGGGAGAGCGCCCATGAGCGCTGAGGCCGGAACGGGCGCGGGGGAACCCGTCCTCGACGTACGGGAGCTGGCCAAGCTCTACCCGCTGACCCGCGGCATCGTGCTGCGCAAGCAGATCGGCTCCGTCAGGGCGGTGGACACCGTCTCCTTCACGCTGCGCAAGGGGGAGACGCTGGGCATCGTCGGCGAATCCGGGTGCGGCAAGTCGACGGTCGCCAAGATGCTGGTGGGGCTGGAGAAGCCGACCGGCGGCCAGATCCTGTACCGGGGCGAGGACATCACCAAGCTGTCGGGGCGCGCGCTGAAGGCCGTGCGCCGCAACATCCAGATGGTGTTCCAGGACCCGTACACCTCGCTCAACCCGCGGATGACCGTCGGCGACATCATCGGCGAGCCGTACGACATCCACCCCGAGGTGGCCCCGAAGGGCGACCGACGCAGAAAAGTGCAGGACCTGCTGGACGTCGTCGGCCTCAACCCCGAATACATCAACCGCTATCCGCACCAGTTCTCCGGCGGCCAGCGCCAGCGCATCGGCATCGCGCGCGGTCTGGCGCTGCGCCCGGAGATCATCGTGGCGGACGAGCCGGTCTCCGCGCTGGACGTGTCCGTCCAGGCGCAGGTCGTCAACCTGCTGGAACGCCTCCAGGACGAGTTCGACCTGTCGTACGTCTTCATCGCGCACGACCTGTCGGTCGTGCGGCACATCTCCGACCGGGTCGCCGTGATGTACCTCGGCCGCTTCGCCGAGACCGGTACGGAGGAGGAGATCTACGGCCATCCGACGCACCCGTACACCCAGGCCCTGCTGTCCGCCGTACCCGTACCGGACCCCGGGGCACGCACCCGCCGCGAACGCATCCTGCTGACCGGGGACGTGCCCTCGCCCGCCGACCCGCCGTCCGGGTGCCGCTTTCGCACCCGCTGCTGGAAGGCGCGGGAGCGCTGCGCACTGGAGGTGCCGGCGCTGGCCGTACCGGAAGGGTTCGAGCAGGTGACGGGGCCCGCCCGGCACGCCTCGGCGTGCCACTTCGCGGAGGAGCGGCAGGTGGTGCCGGGCGGCTGACGGGCTGCCCGGCACCACCGACGGCCGGGACGTCAGCTTCCGAAGGGGATGTCGCGGGTCGTCGCCATCCGCCGCTCGGCCGGGTGCGCGGCGACGTAACCGGTGACCGAGGACAGCGCCCTCTTGACGGAGGACTCGTCGGTGCCGCAGCCGCCGCGCCACGTTGACGTGCCGTCCGGGTAACAGGCGGCGCGCTTCCCGTAGATGAGGCCGTCGGCACCGGCTCCGCCGGACGCGTACGGCGCCAGCAGCCCGGCGGCGTTCTTCGCGTCTCCCGTACCGACCGTCCAGCCTGCCGTCGAGGCGAGGGCCCCGCGGTCCCGGGCCTTCGAACCGGCGCGGAGTTCGGAGGTGATGGCGCGGGCGTTGAGCGAGAGGCTGAAGAGGCCCTTGTCCATGACGCGTTGCCTGGCGGGAATGCGGGAGCCGTGGGCCGCGAAGGACTTCGCCACGTCCTCGGCGTTGCCGCTGAGCCCGACCCCTTCGAGGGGGCGCAGACGGGATGTGACGTCCTTCCAGCCGGTGCCGCCCTCGGTGCCGTAGAACCCGTAGAGCACGCGGACGCCCTGCTTCTCGACGGTGCGGCGGGCCATGTCGCGCAGTGCCGCCACCGAACAGTGCCGCCGCTTCGCGTCATCGCTGCGGCAGTGGTCCGGGTTCTTGATGTCCAGCCACACGAAAGTGACGTTCCTGCCCTCGGCGCGCCGCTGCGCGATGCGCTTGAGCATGGTCTCCATCGGGTCGCCGGCACTGGTGAGGGTGCCGTCGTGGTCCGCCCACCAGCCCTTCTTCCAGGCGGTGGCGTCGATCTCCACGGCGTTGGCGCCGTGCCGCAGCGCCGTGTCCACGCCGTCGGCGGTCAGCACCCGGTGGGCGATGGCGTAAGTGGGGCGCGGCGCGGGCCGCTGCGGGCCGGTGGCGGCAGCGGCCGGGGTGCTCGCGCAGAGGAGTGCCAGAACTCCGGTGGTGGCCAGGAGCGGCACACGGGTGCGTATCCGGGCCGGGGGGCTTTGAGCCATGCTTTTTCCTCTGTCTTCTTGTGAATGCGTTGCCTCCTCGGCTTCGCCCGCCCGGAGAACGGGGCATGGATGCGCCGTCGCGATGTCCGCGTACGGGGAGAGCCGGAAGCGGGCGCCGCGGCCCCGCGACGGGCCGTGCGCCTGCTCCGGTTCGCGCCTGCCCCGGACTGCTGAGGTGACACCGGTGAATGCGTGGTGCGAAGCCCCCGGTCAGTCCGCCCTGCCGCCGGGGGTTCCCGGACCGGCCCCCGCCGCCTCCGGACCGGGCGCCGCGTCCTCGATCGCCGCCAGCGCCGGGTCCAGCACGATGTCCTCGTCCCGCGCCGCCGTCGTCGGCTCCTCCGGGAAGTGGCAGGCCGTCAGGTGGCCCGAGATGTTGCCGGTGATCTGCACCAAGGGCGGTTCCTCGGCGGCGCACTTGTCGCGCGCCTTCCAGCAGCGGGTACGGAACCGGCAGCCGGACGGCGGGTCGATCGGCGACGGCACGTCCCCGGCCAGCCGGATGCGCTCGCGGTCGTCCGGCTCCTCCTGCGCGTCCAGCAGCCGGGCCTCCGGTACTGCGGAGAGCAGCGCGTGGGTGTACGGGTGGCGCGGCCGGTGGTAGATCGAGTCCCGGTCGCCGACCTCGACGATCTTTCCCAGGTACATCACCGCGACCCGCTGGCTGAAGTGCCGCACGATCGCCAGGTCGTGCGCGATGAACAGGAACGCGATGTTCAGCTCGCGCTGCAACTCCTGGAGCAGGTTGACCACTTGGGCCTGGATGGAGACGTCCAGCGCGGAGACCGGCTCGTCCGCGACGATCAGCTTGGGCTCCAGCGCGAGCGCCCGGGCCACACCGATGCGCTGGCGCTGGCCGCCGGAGAACTCGTGCGGAAAGCGGTTGTAGTGCTCCGGGTTGAGGCCGACGGTCTCCAGCAGCTCGCGGACCCGCTGCTCCCGGCCGCCCGGCGGATCGATGCCGTTGATCTCCATCGGCCCGCCGATGATGGTGCCGACGGTCTGCCGGGGGTTCAGCGACGAGTACGGGTCCTGGAAGATCATCTGGATCTCGGAGCGGACCGGCGCCAGCTCCTTGCGCCCGGCATGGGTGATGTCCCGGCCCCGGTACGTGATCGACCCCGCGGTCGGCTCCAGCAGCCGGGTCAGCAGCCGCCCGGTGGTGGACTTCCCGCAGCCCGACTCGCCGACCAGGCCGAACGTCTCACCGGTGTGCACGGTCAGGTCGATACCGTCGACCGCCTGCACCGCGCCGATCCGGCGCTTGAACGGAAACCCGGCCATGATCGGAAAGTGCTTGGCCAGCCCCTCGGCGGTCAGCAGCACCTCCCCGGCACCGGCGGCGGCCGGACGGGGGGCGGGGACGATGACGTCTTCGGGTGCGCTCATGGTCGTCGCTCCTAGCCCAGCCGGGGCTTGATCTTCTCGGTGAACAGGGTGTGTTTCTGCTCGGGGCTCAGATGGCAGGCCGCGGCGCGCCCGGGGGCCAGCAGGGGGCGTTCGTCCTGGCAGCGGGAGCCGCCGACCTCGGCAGGGAAGGCGCAGCGCGGGTGGAAGGGGCAGCCCGAGGGGGGCGCGAGCAGGCTCGGCGGGGTGCCGGGGATCGGGGTCAGCGGCTCCTCGACGCTCGACGACAGCCGCGGCATCGAGCCCAGCAGGCCCCAGGTGTACGGGTGTTGCGGCTCGGTGAGGATCTCCTTGACGGTGCCGCGCTCCACCGCCCGCCCGGCGTACATCACCAGCAGCTCGTCGGCGGTGTTGGCGACCACGCCCAGGTCGTGGGTGATCAGGATGATGGCGGAGCCGAACTCCTGCTGGAGGTCCTTCAGCAGGTCCAGGATCTGCGCCTGTACGGTCACGTCCAGCGCGGTGGTCGGCTCGTCGGCGATCAGCAGGGACGGGTTGCACACCAGCGCCATGGCGATCATGGCGCGCTGCCGCATTCCGCCGGAGAACTGGTGCGGATAGTCGTCCACCCGCAGCGTCGGCTGCGGGATGCCCACCTTGGCCAGCATCTCGATGGCCCGCCGCCGGCCCTCGCGCTTGCTCGCGCCGGTGTGCTTGACGAACGGCTCGGCGATCTGCCGCCCCACCGTGTAGTACGGCGACAGCGAGGTCAGCGGGTCCTGGAAGATCATCGCCATCTTGTTGCCGCGCAGCTTCTCCAGGTCCTTCTCCCGGGCCCCGGTCAGCTCGTCGCCGTCCAGCAGGATCTCCCCGGCGATCTTCGTGTAGTTGGGGCTGTGCAGGCCCAGGATCGCCAGGTTGGTCACCGACTTGCCGGAGCCGGACTCGCCGACGATGCCGAGGGTGCGGCCGCGCTCCAGGTCGAAGGAGAGGTTGTCGACCGCCTGGACCACGCCGTCCTCGGTGCCGAAGCGTACGTACAGGTCCCGTACGGACAGGAAGGGTGCGGCGGGTGCGGGCGTGGCCGGGCCCGGCGCGGCCGCGGGCTGGGTGGGTGTGGACACGGGGTCTCTCCTAGGACAGCCGCACGCGCGGGTCGATGAACGCGTAGCAGGCGTCCACCACGATGTTGAACAGGATGATGAAGGTCGCGGCGAACAGCATCACGCCCATGGTCATCGGCAGGTCGGTGTTCTGCACCGACTTCACGGCGAGGGTGCCCAGGCCCGGCAGCGCGAAGGTGTATTCGGTGATCATCGCGCCGCCGAAGAGGGACCCCAGGTCGATGCCGAAAATGGTGACGATCGGAATGAGCGAGCCGCGCCAGGCATAGCGGAAGAAGACCCTGCGGGAGGTCATTCCCTTGGCCCGCGCGGTCCGTACATGGTCCTCCTGCAACTGTTCGATCATCGACGAGCGCGACATCCGGGTGTACTGCGCGGTGAAGATGATGGACAGCACGCACCAGGGAATGATCAGCCCCAGGAACCATCCCATGGGGTCGTCGAAGAACGGCACGTACTTCGGCTGTCCGAACCAGCCTAGGTTGTAGACCAGCACGGCCAGCACGATCGGCCCGACGAAATAGATCTGCATCGAGGAGAGCACCAGCGAGGCCGAGCTGAAGAGTTTGTCGATCAGCTTGCCCTGTTTCCAGGCCGCGATCATTCCGGTGCCGACGCCCACCGTCAGGAAGACCGCGGCGGCGCCGATGGTCAGCGAGACGGTGGTCGGGAAACGGTCCACGATCGTGTCCCAGACGGGGTCGCCGTTGGCGAAGGAATATCCGAAGCACGGGGCCGGGCAGGGGCCTTGGGCGAAATCCCGTCCGGTGACGATGCCGGACATGAATTCCCAGTACTGGACCGGAACCGGCTTGTCGAGCCCGAGATTCTTGTGGATCAATGCGATGGCGTCGGGCGTGCAGTTCTTTCCGCAGGCCAGCAGCGCGGGATCCCGGGGGGCGGCGAAGAAGAGGAAGAACGTGAACGCGCTGATGATCAACAGGATCACGATCGCGCCGAGGGACCGGCGGAAGAGGAATCGCAGCATGGCAGTCGCAGCTCTCGTGGGCAGCCGGAGGGGCGGGGGTGCGCCGGGCCGGTGTGCCCGTCCGGGACGACGGGCACACCGGGCGCGGGCGGCGCGCGGACGCCTGGGGCGCCGGCTCCGCTACTTCTTCACGTACAGCTTGGTCGGGTCGACGGAGCTGATGATGTCGTTGTTGACGACCCCGCCGACCTTGGAGCCGTGCAGCTGGATCTGCTTGTAGTAGAAGGTCGGCAGCTGCGGCAGATCCTCCTTGAGGATCTTCTCGCCGAGCGCGAACCAGTCGTGCGCGGCCTTCGTCTGGTCCGTCAGCTGGGAGATCCGGTCGATCTCCTTGTTGACCGCGGGGTTGTTGTAGTGCGAGTAGTTCGGCGCGTTGTCCTGGATCTGCCGGCCGTCGTAGACCGGCGGGATCACGGTCAGCGCGCTGGGCCAGTCGGCGCCCCACGCGGAGGGGTAGATGTCGAACTGGTTGTCGACCTTGCCGATGATGTCGTAGTAGGTGTCCGACGGCAGGTCCTTGTTCTGCACGTCGAACCCGGCCTTGCGCAGGTTGTCGGCGACCGCGACCGAGTACTTCTGCGGCTCCGGCGCGTTGGTGTACGCGAAGGTCAGCTTCATGCCGACCTTGCCGGCCTCCTTGAGCAGCTGCTTGGCCTTCTCCACGTCGCCCATCGGCTTCTTGAGCTTGCCGTAGGGGTCGATGTCCTTGTGTCCGGTGAGCGTCGGGCTGATGTAGCTGCCCGCCAGCTCGCCGCCGCCCGGCACGCCGTACGCGTCCAGGATGGCCTGGATGGGCAGCGCGTAGGCGATGGCCTCGCGGACCTTCTTGTCCTTCAGGCGCTTCATGTTGAAGTTCATGACGCCGACGTAGGGCTGGTAGCCGGAGGTGGAGCGCTTCTTGATGTCCGGGTCGCCCGCCACCTGCTGGAGGCTGGCGGCGTCGACCTGGTTGTTGAAGCTGATGGCTGCCTTGTTGTCGGCGCTGTCGGACATCAGCCGCTGCGTGGAGTCGGGGAAGGAGACCCCGAACTGGATGTCGAACCGGTCGACGTACTGGTGCCGGGTGATGTCCGTGTCCGGGTCCCAGTTGGGGTTGCGGACCAGCTGCATGCCCTTGCCGGACTTGAACGACCCCGGCTGGATCTTGTACGGGCCGGAGGCGATCGGGGCCTTGTCGTACTTCTCCTTGGTGTCGCCCTTCTCCGGCACGATGCCGTAGCCCGCCATGGCCAGCGCGTACGGCAGGTCACCGACCGGCTTCTTGAAGTGGAAGCGGATGGTGTTCTCGTCCGGCGTCTCCAGCACGCTGTCGGGCAGGTGCTTGCCCTTGTACGGGCCGTCCGGCAGCAGCTTGCGGTACTCGTTGCCCTCCGCGTCGGCCAGCCAGCGCTGCACGTAGGTCGGCCCGTTGGAGATGAAGCTCGCGAACTGCCGCTCGAAGGTGTGCCGCAGGTCCTTCGAGGTGATCGGCTGACCGTTCTCGAACTTCACGCCCTTCTTCAGCGTGTACGTCCACGTCCGGCCGCCGTCGGAGGACTTGCCGCTGTCCGTCGCCAGGTCGCCGACCACCGTGTACTTGCCCTTGTTGTCCAGGTGGTACGAGGTCAGCCGGCGAAACAGCAGCGTGGACATGGTGCCCTCGTCGCTGACGTAGATCTGGGCCGGGTCCAGGTGGTCGTAGGTGTCGCGCTGGTAGACCTTGAGGGTGCCGCCGGACGTGGCGCCCGGCACCGCCTCGGCCGGTCCGGTGGACGCCTTGGCGTCCCCGAAGGTGATCTGGGCGCGCTGGCTCTCCGCCTTCTTGCGGCCCTCGTCGTCCTCCGCCCCCTTGCCGGCCCCGCTGCTGCAGGCGGTCAGGACCAGTGCCCCCGCGGACAGCGCCACGACCGTGGCGCGCGCTCTGTGCGTACGGACTGTCTTCATGGTGGTGGATGCACCTGCCTGTCGTAGTTCCGTAGCCGCTGCCTGACGTGTGCGGTGCTGGGGTGGCAGCACCCCCCGTGGAACACGTTTCACCGGGCGCGTTTCGGGTCGAAGGCGTCCCGGACGGAATCCCCGAGGAGGTTGAACGCCACGATGAAGATCACCATCGCGACGCCGGGGAAGAACAAGTACGTGATGTCGTTGCGGTAGTAGTCGGTGGCGTTGGCGAACATCCGGCCCCAGTCGGGCGTGGGCTCGACCAGGCCGACGCCCAGGAAGGACAGGCCGGCGATGGCGGTGACGAAGTTGGGGAGCATGTACGTCGTCTGCACCAGGATGGGCGTCATCACGTTCGGCAGCAGCTCGCGCCGGATGATGCGGGCCGGGGAGGCCCCGCTGACCTTGGCCGCGTCGATGAACTCCCGTTCGCGCAGCGACAGGACGGTGCCGCGCAGCAGCCGGGCCAGGCTCATCCAGCCCAGGAACCACAGCACCAGGATCAGGATGAGACAGCGCATCCAGGTCGCCATCGCGTCCTCGGGAGCCACGAAGATCGCGCCGACCACGGGGACGAACGCGACGAAGAACAGCTGGTTGGGAAAGGCCATCAGCAGGTCGATGATCCGGCCGATGAAGTAGTCGACCCGGCCGCCGAAGTACCCTGCCGCCACACCCATGACGATGGCGGTCAGCACCGATACGAGGGTGATCGCGACGGAGAGATAGAGCGTCGTGCGGATGCCGTAGATCAATTGCATGAACACATCGCGCCCGAGTCCCGGTTCGATTCCGAACCAGAATTCACTGGAGACTCCGCCGTTCGGCTGAGCGGGATATCCGTTGACGAGCAGGCCCGGGGTGATCTGTCCGTAGCGGGTGTACGGATCTTTTCCGTACAGCTTGGAGATCACCGGGGCCAGCAGGCCGATCAAGAAGAACGCCAGCACGACACAACCGCTGATCACTCCGGCCCGGTCGCGCCGGAATCTGATCCACATCAATTGGCCGGGGGAACGGCCGACCAGTTCCCCGTTCTTGCTGCCCTTGATTTTCCCGGTGCCCTCGGGGCCGAGTCCCAAGGGATCGGTCTGCGTCACCGCGGTCTGGGACGGACTGGTCATCGCGAAGTTCCCCCGCACGGTTCACTTGGAAGAAGCCGAGCTGATAGGCACCGCTGGATGAGCGGACTTTCGCAAGTGATTTATGTCGCAGTCAAGAGGACGGTGAGGGCTCGACCGGGCGGTGTCCGCTTCTTGAGCGAAGGGTACGCAGATCGACGCCACGGCGTGCTTGACAGACGTACGCGGTGTACGGCATGGGTGACATATCGTGCCCAACGTCTTTAACGTGAAGGCAACTTGACCGACGCGACGCCGATATACGGACGCGCCATCCTCGAAAGCGTACGGCCGTGCGGGTGCCGTGAACCGGCCGGGGCGGGCCCGTACCCGCCCCGGCCGGGAGTGTGCCGGCCTGCCGCCGCCGTCTGCTGCCGCACTGTTGTCCCGGTGCGGCGACTGGAGTAGACCTGTCCGTGCGGGGGCAGGGGGTGGGCCACGTCATGGGGCGGAGAAGAGCTCGCGCGCGCGGCGCCGGGGGATTCGCCGTACTGCTGTGCGCGTTACTGGCCCTGCCGTGTGCCGGATGGATCGCCCGTGACGTGTGGGTCGCCGAACGCGCCGCGGATATCTGGTGGTTGTGGGCGGGGGAGCCGGTCCGGCCACAGGAATCGCCGGTCTGGGCGACCACGCTGCTCGACCCGCTGCTGGGGCTCGGCTACCTCTGCACGGCGGCGGCCGTACTGCGCCGCTCGCCCTCCGCCAACTGTGCGCTGACCGCGATGGCGGCCGCGACGCTGCTGTTCCGCCTGCCGCTGCTGCGCACCCTCGGCGCCGATCGGCTGTCCGGCCCGGAGCCGGGCGTCAGGCAATGGGCGCTGGTCACGGCCGGCGTCGCGCTTCTGCTGAGCGTGCTCCTGCTGATCACCGCCTCGGCCGGCCGGGACCGCACCGGCCGCCCGCCCGGCCGCCTGCGCCTCGGGCCCGCTGCGCTGGCAGCCCTGCTGCTGGGCGCCGCCGGTCTGGCGCTGGCGGCCTGGCAGGCGTACTGGATATGGGAGATGGGGTGGCCGCTGTACCGCGACAGTGTCATCGGAAGCACCGGCGTCTTCCGTGCTCTGTTGCAGCCGCCACCCAACTGGTACCTGCTGTCGCTCGTACTGCCGGCCCTGGTGTCGGCGGTCGGTGTCGCTCAACGCACCGTATCCATGCGCCCGTTAGGCATGCTGACCGCTGCGCTGCTGCTGACTCACGGCGCAGCGAGACTGACGGCCGAGCAGCGCGCGGGACTGCTCGGCCGTTTCTCCGACCTGCCAACGTCCCGCCAACTGGACGTCGTCACCTGGACGTTCGTCGCGGTGGCCGGGCTGGTGGCGCTGTTCGCGCTGACCCGCCCGGCGGACAGTGCCCGCCCCCGCGGCTCCGAGGCGGGGCAGATGCCGCCGGGGTTCACGCCACCGGCCCCGCCATCGAAGCTGCCGCCGAATTGGTGATGCTGTTACGGACGGCCCGCCCCGCTCACCGGACGCCCAGTGACCGCTTCAAGAAGTCCACTTGCAGCAGCAGGAGGTTTTCGGCCACCTGTTCCTGCGGGGTCATGTGGGTGACGCCCGACAGGGGCAGCACTTCGTGCGGGCGGCCGGCGGCCAGCAGGGCCGAGGAGAGGCGCAGGGAGTGCGCCACGACCACGTTGTCGTCGGCCAGGCCGTGCACGATCATCATCGGGCGGTGCGGCTCCGCCGCGTCCACCAGGCCGTCGTCGCCGACCAGCGAGTTGGCGGTGTAGCGGGCCGGGTCCTCGCCCGGGTGCCCCAGGTAGCGCTCCGTGTAGTGGGTGTCGTACAGCCGCTGGTCGGTGACCGGGGCGCCCACGACGGCGGCGTGGAACACGTCGGGGCGGCGCAGCACCGCCAGCCCCGCCAGGTAGCCGCCGAACGACCAGCCCCGGATCGCCACCCGTTCCAGGTCCAGCGGGAAGCGGCCGGCCAGCCCGTGCAGCGCGTCGATCTGGTCCTGGAGGACCACCGCGGCGAGGTCGTGGTGGACGGCCTTCTCCCAGTCGGGGGAGCGGCCCGGGGTGCCGCGCCCGTCCGCGACGACCACCGCGAACCCCTGGTCGGCGAACCACTGCGACGTCAGGTGGGCGTTGTGCGCGGCCACCACCCGCTGCGCGTGCGGACCGCCGTACGGGTCCATGAGCACCGGCAGCGGACCGTCGCCCTCCTCGTATCCGGTCGGCAGCACCACCGCGCACGGGATGCGCCGCTCGCCCGACAGGGCGAAGCGCGGGCTGGTGGCGAGCACCGGGACCTCGGCGTACGAGCCGACCGCGGCCAGCCAGGTCTCGCCGCCGTCCGCCTCCAGGCGCACCACCTCCGTCTGCGCCCCCGGCCGTTCCAGACAGACGTGCGAGAGCACCGCGACGGGGCCGCCGCGCACCGCGGAGGACACCGACGGGTACGGGCGCTGCCCGACCCGCTCCCAGCCGCCCTGGTCGCCGCTGCCCCGGTACCAGGCGCGGTAGACGCCGATGTCGTGCAGGTCCTCGGCGCTCGCCGTGAACAGCACGTCGTCCTCGCCGATGTCCAGGACCGCGCGGACGTGCAGCGGCGCGGCGGTCAGCGCCCGGTCACCGACGAACAGGCGGCGCGCGCCGCCCTCGTCCGCGATGCGCACCAGGCGCCCGTCGGGCGTCCAGGCGGGCGATCCGGCGGCCAGCTCGACCCAGCGCGGGTCCTCGTCGGCGTGCAGCGTGCTGGTGGCGCCGGTCTTGGTGTCGATGGTCAGACAGCGCTGCGCGCGCTGGTCGCGGGACTGGACGAGCAGGAGGGGCGGACCGGCCGCCGACCAGTGCACCCGCGCCAGGTACGGGTAGCGCTCCTGGTCCCACGTCACGTCCGTGCGCGAGCCGTCCAGGCCGAGCAGCGCGAGACCCACCGAGGCGTTGGGGGTGCCGGCCGCCGGGTAGGCGACCGGCACCGGTTCCCGGTCCGGGTGCGCGGGGTCGGCGATCCACCAGCGCTGTACGGGGGAGTCGTCCACCCGCGCGGCCAGCACGCGGTCGCTGTCCGGCGACCACCAGAAGCCGCGGTGCCGGTCCATCTCCTCGGCCGCGATGAACTCCGCCAGGCCCCAGGTGACGCCCGGGCCGTCCGGCTCGGCGAGCGAGCGGTCGCCCGCGCCGTCCTCGGTGCGCTCCGGCCCTTCGGCCGGTACGACGCGCAGCCGGCCCTGCGACACGTACGCGATGTGCCGCCCGTCGGGCGACGGGCGGGGGTCCACCACCGGGCCCGGTACGGGCAGTTCACGGGCCGTGCCGGCGCGCAGCTCGGCGGTGAACAGGCGGCCCGAGAGCGTGAAGGCGGCGAGTTCCACGGCGGCGTCCACGGCGTACCCCACCACGCCGGACGACCCCTCGCGCGTGCGTTCGCGGCGCGCCCGCTCCTCGGCGGACAGTTCCTCGTCCGCGCCGGCGAGCAGCGTTTGCGGGTCGGCGGCGGCGTACTCCCGCCCGTCGTCAAGATCCAGCACCCACAGCAGATTCGCTCGATCGGTGCCCGTACGGGAACGGAGGAAGGCGACGCGCGAGCCGTCCGGCGCGACCGCGAAGCCGCGTGGCGCGCCCAGCGAGAAGCGTTGGGTGCGGGCGTGTTGCCGGGGGAAGGAGAGCTGTCCGGTCATGCGGACGAGCCTACGGGGCGGCGCGCGGGCGCGGCGGTACTCGCGATGATCGCGTGCGCCCCCGTTCTGCTCCCGTGCACCGACATATGCGCGAGCATGGAAAGTTATGATCCCTTCCGCGGAGTGGGTATGGGAGTGGAGCGTGACTTCCCCGTGCCCGCGGGGCCGTCGGCCGTCGGTCCCGCACCGTCCCAACGCTGTCCGGACCGTGCGTACTTGGAGGTGAGCCGCCGTGGCACTGACGATTTCGGCGGTGGTGCTGCTGGCGATCATCGTCTTCCTGCTCGTCAAGAAGTCCGGGCTGAAGACGGGGCATGCGCTGGTGTGCATGCTGCTCGGGTTCTATCTGGCCAGCTCGTCGATCGGCCCGACCATCAAGCAGATGACGACGAACATCGCGGGCATGCTCAACGGCATCAAGTTCTAGCCACCGCCTCCGTGCGTTCCGGCCACCCCCTCGCACCCTTCGCCGCAGCCCCCGCTCACGGGTGGTGAACGGGGGCTCCTGCCGGGGGACGGGCCGGGCGGGCCGGATCGGATGCTGAGTCCCGGCCACCCGGCTCGTACGCTGGTCCCATGACCGACCTTCCCGCCCGCCGGCTGCTGCTCGTGCACGCGCACCCGGACGACGAGTCCATCAACAATGGCGCCACGATGGCCAAGTACGCGGACGAGGGTGCCCTGGTCACGCTCGTGACCTGCACCCGGGGCGAGGAGGGCGAGGTCATCCCGCCGGAGCTGGCCCACCTGGCGCCGGACCGCGACGACACCCTGGGCCCGTACCGGGCCGAGGAGCTGGCCGCCGCCATGGCGGCGCTCGGCGTCACCGACCACCGCTTCCTGGGCGGCGCGGGCCGCTACCGCGACTCCGGGATGATGGGCGCCCCGCAGAACGGCCGCCCGGGCGCCTTCTGGGGCGCCGACCTGGACGAGGCCGCCGGTCACCTGGTCGCCGTGGTCCGCGAGGTACGGCCGCAGGTGCTGGTCACCTACGACGACAACGGCGGATACGGCCACCCCGACCACATCAAGGCGCACCGCGTCGCCATGCGCGCCGCCGACCTCGCCGCCGACCCGGCCTTCCGCCCGGAGCTGGGCGCGCCGCACCGCATCGCCAAGATCTACTGGAACCGCAACCCGCGCTCGGCGGTCGAGGCGGGTTTCGCGCGGCTGCGCGCGGCGGGCCTGTCCTTCCCCGGCGTCGCCGGGGTGGACGATGTGCCGGGGGTCGTGGACGACGCCGTGGTGACCGCCTCGATCACCGGCGGTGAGCGGTACGGGGCCGCCAAGTCGGCGGCGATGCGGGCGCACGCCACGCAGATCGCCGTCGAGGGCCCCTTCTTCGCGCTCTCCAACGACCTGGGGCAGCCGCTGTTCGCCACGGAGCACTACCAGCTGGTACGAGGTACGTCCGGCGCCGCCGAAGGGGAACGTGAGGACGATCTCTTCGCGGGCGTACCGGACGACGAGGGGGACGAGGAGCGCAACGCGGACGAGAGGGAGAAGGCGGTATGAGCGGCGCGAAGAAGCGGACGAGGGCCACGACGGGCGGCAAGGGGCCGAAGCAGGGCGCTCCGGCCGCCGCCGCGGGTGGCCGGAATGCGACGGCGGACGGCGGCACGGCGGGCAGGGCGCCCGGCACCGGGCTCGCCGCGCCGCTGAGCCCCGGCCGGGTGGCCGGGTACGTCCTGCTGCTCGTCCTCGGCGCGGTGGTGGCCATCGCGGGCGGGCTCGTCCAGGCAGCGTGGTTCCCCGGCGGGCTGCTGCTGGCGCTGGCGGGCGCCGGCGGCCTCTTCTACGGGGGCGCGCGGGCCCTCGGCCGGACGGGTGGCGTGCTGGCACCCGGCGCGGGCTGGCTGGTGACGGTGATCCTGCTCAGCGACTCCCGTCCCGAGGGCGACTTCCTCTTCGGGGCCGGCCCGGGCACGTATGTCTTCCTCGTCGGCGGCATCGCGCTGGCTGTGATCTGTGCCACCGGTGCGCAGATGCGGGCCAACGGTGCGCAAGCGGCCCGACTTGGCAGGTAAGTGCCGGTCAGGTAGATCATTTTCGGAACCGCGCGGCGGTCCGGGGGTGGGGCGTTGGGCCGCTCCCCGGGTACCCGCCCACGGCGGACAGTATGGTGGTGCGCGCCGCCGAGCCGCCCAAGCACCTTACTGACGAGCGGCGGAGCCAACCGGGAGAACCTGCTTTGAGTCGTGAATCTGACAGTTCGTCCTCCGGCGCCCAGGGGCGCGGCGGTGCCGCGTATCCGTCGGGGACACCGCCGTACGGCACGCCTCGCGAGGCGGACGACGTAGCGGCGGCCGACGCCGCGGCGAAGCCGGAGGAGCCGAAGACCGAGACCACGCTGACCACGCGGATCAAGATCAACATTCCGGGGTCCCGCCCCATTCCGCCGGTCGTCGTGCGCAAGCCCGTCGGCGAGGAGCCCGGCGCGAACGGATCGGCCGGGTCCGGATCGTCCGGTGCCTCCGGTACGCCCGGTACGTCCGGTGCTTCCGCCGGGGGCGTGTCCGACGGCGGGTCCGCGGGTGCCGAACGTACGGGCAGCACGCGCAAGCCCGAGGCGGCCGGTTCCGGCGGCGCCAAGAGCGCCCCGGCCGAGAAGACCAGTGACTGGTTCTCGCCCCGTAAGCCCACGACGGCCTCCGCCGGTTCCCCGTCCGCGCCGCCCGCCTCGCCGGACCGCCCGGGCACGACCCCGCCGAAGACCCCGGCCGGCGGTGGGCAGCAGCGCCCGGACCTGCCGTTCTTCTCCGACGCGCCCGCGCACGGCGGCGACTCGCCGTTCGACGCGGCCCCGACGTCGCCGTTCGACGCGCCCGCCAACCCGTTCGACGGGCCCGCGGGCCAGGGCGGGGCGAGCCCGTTCGACGCCCCCGGCGGCTCCGGCGGTACGGACGGCCGCGGCGTCCCCACCGGGCCCGCCGGCCCCAGCGGCCCGACGACCGGCCCGGCCGGCGGCGACGTGTCCTTCGACCGGCCGTCCGGGTTCCAGACCCCGGGGACGCCCGGCGGGCCCGCCGGGACCGACGACACGGCCGTCCTCACCCCGCAGCCCCCGGCCCCGCCCGCCGGAGCCGGCAGCGGCCTCGGCGTCACCGGCGGCATCGCGGGCGGTGTGCCGGGCGGCGGCACGGGCGGCTTTTCCGGCGGCGCCCCCGCCGGTACCGACCGCTCCGGCGGCCGTGGCAGCGGCGACCACCTCTCCAGCGACACCCTGGTCGGCGGCATCCCGGCGGTGCCCGCCGACGCCGCGGCGCCGTCCGGTCCGTCCTTCCCGCCCGGACCGGGCGCGGGCCAGGACACCCCGGCCCCGCCGCGTCCGAAGATCCCCGAGCCGATCAACGCGAAGAAGAAGGGCCGCAACAAGATCGTCCTGCTGGGCGCCGCGGTCGTCGTGCTCGCGGGCGTCGCGTACGGCGCAGGGCTGCTGCTCGACCACGCCGACGTGCCCAACGGAACCACCGCGCTGGGCGTGGACATCGGCGGTGCCACCAAGGAAGAGGCCGTCAAGAAGCTCGACGCGGCCGTCCAGAAGGCCCGTACCGAGCCGCTGAAGCTGACCGTGGACGGCAAGGAGCAGACGCTCGTGCCCGCCAAGGCCGGGCTGAACATCGACACCCAGGCCACGGTCCGGGACGCCTCGGGCCGCGACTACAACCCGGTCTCCGTCATCGGCTCGCTGTTCGGCGGTACGCGTACCGCCAAGCCCGCGATGATCACCGACGACGAGAAGCTGGACAACGCGCTCAAGGCCATCGCCGGTCCGGCGGGCGCCGCCAAGGACGGCGGCATCACCTTCGAGAACGGCAAGGCCGTCCCGCACTACGGCACGCCCTACAAGGCGGTCGACGTGAAGGCGTCCAAGAGCAAGATCGAGCAGGCGTATCTGGACCGCGCCACCACCGGCAAGAACAGCCCGGTCGTGCTGGCCGCCGTCGAACAGCGGCCGAAGGCGGACAAGGCGGCGGTCGACCGCGCGATGAAGGAGGTGGCCGAGCCGGCGGTCTCCGGCTGGGTCTACCTGTCCGCGGGCGGCGTCGAGGTGCCGTTCAGCCAGCGCTCCATCGGCGAACTGCTGTCCTTCACCGTCACCCCGGACGGCAAGCTCCAGCCGGTCATCGACCTGGCCAAGCTGGAGGAGAAGTACGGCCACGCCTTCGACAACGTGTCGATCGACGGCGGCTCCGGCAAGGTCAAGATGACCCCGAAGCACGCCGCCCACGCGCTCGACCAGGCGCTGCGGAAGCCCGCGCCGCCCGCGCCGCAGAAGCGCGTCGCGAAGGTGGAGGGCGCGATCACGGGGTGATACGCCACCGGAGCGTCGCTCCGGGGATGTCGCGTCGAGCCGGTTCCGTATCGTCGTACGGGGGCGGATCGATGTCGTACCGCATACGGTCGGGTCCGGCGGACGCCATCCGAACTCGACCAGGCGCTGCGGAAGCCCGCGCCGCCCGCGCCGCCCGCGCCGCAGAAGCGCGTCGCGAAGGTGGAGGGCGCGATCACGGGGTGATACGCCACCGGAGCGTCGCTCCGGGGGCGTCGCGTCGAGCCGGTTCCGTATCGTCGTACGGGGCCGGCTCGATGTCGTACTGCACACGGCCGGGCCCGGCCGGACGCCATCCGAAGGTGAGGCGGCGGACCTTACTTTCGTCGCTACTGCGCGGTACCCGGCGCGCCATAGCGTCCCGGCCATGCCTTTCGAAAACAGCCGTCTGAGCAGCACCACCCGCGCCACCGCCCTCGCCCTGGCGCTCACCGCCGTCCTGGCCACCGGGCCCGCCGCCGCGGCCACGGTCCCCGACCACCGTTCGGACGGCAACCGTGCAGACGGCCCGCGTCCGGACGACCACCGGGCCACGCAGGACGCGTTGCGCGCCGTGGTCGAGCAGGGCGGTCTGCCCGGGGTGGCCGCCGAGGCCCGGGACGGACGGGGCCGGTGGTTCGGCTCGGCCGGTTACGCGGACACCGGGACGCGGCGGGAACGCACCCGTGCCGAGCACTTCCGCGCCGCCAGCATCACGAAGACCTTCATCGCCACCGTCCTCCTCCAGCTGGAAGAGGAGGGCGCCCTGAGCCTGGACGACACTGTGGAGAAGTGGCTGCCGGGCGTGGTGCGCGGCAACGGTAACGACGGCCGCGCCATCAGCCTGCGCCAGTTGCTGAACCACACCAGCGGCCTCTTCAACTACACATCCGACCCCGAGTTCGCGCGCCGCACCTCCGGCCCCGAATTCCCCGGCCACCGCTACACCACCTACCGCCCCGCCGACCTGGTCGCCCTCGCGATGAAGCGGCCGCCGCGCGCCGCGTCGGGCACGGCCTCGTACAGCAACACCAACTACGTCCTCGCCGGGATGGTCATCGAGAAGGTGACGGGCCACTCGTACGCCCGCGAGGTGCAGCGGCGCATCCTGACACCGCTGAAGCTGCGCGAGACCTCCTTCCCGGGCCTGCGCCCCCGGATGCCGCTGCCGCACCCCACCGCCTACTCACGGCTCCACCAGCGGCGGCCCGACGCGCCCGTCGTGGACGCCACCGCACAGAACATGTCGTGGCTCGGCGCCGCGGGCGAGATCATCTCCACCACCGGCGACCTGAACACATTCTTCCGGGCCCTGACGCGGGGTCAGCTGCTCGGCCCGGAGGCCACCCGGAAGATATTCACCACCGTGCCTGCCGACACCGGCGGCTGGCGCTACGGTCTCGGCATCGAGTCCGTCACCCTCTCGTGCGGCGTGACGGTGGTGGGCAAGACGGGCCGCGCCAACGGCTCGGTGTCCGGGGTCGTCGGGACGACGGACGGCCGCCACCAGCTGACGTTCAACATCAACGGCGACTGGCTGGGCGACGCCGCCTCGTACGTGGGCGTGGTGGAGGCCGAGTTCTGCGGGGCGCGGAACGGCTAGGCAGGCGCCTTTGGGCGGCCCCTAGGGGACCCCACCCATGACATCTGTCATCCCGGAGTCACGACACCCGACACTGCCGGACGGCCCCGCGCCACCGGCAAGCTGGTGCACATGACGAGCACAGCCACCACCCCACCACCTGCCACCGGGCGCCGCACGGGGGCGGCGCCCGTTGTCAGCTTCCGTGAAGTCAGCAAGAACTACGGTTCCGTGAAGGCGGTGGCCGACCTCGACCTGGAGCTGTACCCGGGCGAGACCGTCGCCCTGCTCGGCCCCAACGGCGCCGGCAAGTCCTCCACCCTCGACCTGCTCCTGGGCCTGCGCAACGCCGACACCGGCTCCGTGTCGCTCTTCGGCACGACCCCGCAGCGCGCCATCGAGCAGGGCAGGGTCGGCGCGATGCTGCAGAGCGGCGGCCTGATGGGCGGCGTCAAGGTCCGCGAGCTGGTCCGGCTCGCCGCCGACCTGCACCCGCACGCCTACCCGGTCGACCGGATCCTGGAGACCGCCGGCATCGCCGAGATCGCCGACCGGATGGTCGACAAGCTCTCCGGCGGCCAGGAGCAGCGGGTGCGGTTCGCGCTCGCCACGGCCGGCGCCAACGACCTGATCGTGCTGGACGAGCCGACGACCGGCATGGACGTCTCCTCCCGCCAGACCTTCTGGGGCACCATGCGCGCCCAGGCCCAGCAGGGCCGTACGGTGCTGTTCGCCACCCACTACCTGGAAGAGGCGGACGAGATCGCGGACCGCGTGATCGTGCTGCACCGCGGCCGGGTGCTGGCCGACGGCACCTCCGCCGAGATCAAGGCGCGGGCCGGCGCCCGCCGTGTCACCTTCGACCTGGACGGCCCGGCCGACCGCGAGGTGCTGCGCGGCCTGCCGTGCCTGACCTCCCTGGAGGTCTCCGGGCGCACCGTGCGCATCCAGTCCCAGGACGCGGACGCGACGGTGCACGCCGTCTACGGCCTCGGGCTGTACCCGCGCAACCTGGAAGTGGCCGGACTCGGCCTGGAGCAGGCGTTCATCGCCATCACCGACGCAGCGACCGCCGAGGAGGCGGCACGATGACCACCCTGATCAAGCTGGAGATCGTCCGCGCTCTGCGGAACAAGAAGTTCATGTTCTTCTCGGTGATCTACCCGCCGGTGCTCTACCTGATCATCGCGGGCGGCGCCGACAGCAGCCCGATACCGGGCATGAAGCTGAACATGGGGCTGTACTACATGGTCGCCATGTCCGCGTTCGGCGCGATGACCGCCGTGCTCATCGGCAACAGCGAGGCGATAGCCAAGGAGCGCGAGAAGGGCTGGGTGCGCCAGCTGCGGCTGACCGCGCTGCCCGGACGTGGCTATGTCGCCGCCAAGATGGCCTCCGCCGCGACGATCAGCCTGCCGTCGATCCTGCTCGTCCTGCTCGCCGGCGCCACGGTCAAGGGCGTACGCCTGGAGACCTGGCAGTGGATCGCCATCCCCGTCGGCACCTGGCTCGGCAGCTTCGTCTTCGCCGCGCTCGGCGTGGCCATCGGCTACCTGGCCAATGGCGACGCGGTCCGTCCCATTGCGATGATGGTGTACTTCGTGCTGGCGTTCCTCGGCGGGCTGTGGATGCCGCTGACGATCCTGCCGCAGTGGGTGCAGAACATCGCGGAGTGGCTGCCTACCCACGCGTACGCCGCACTCGGCACCGCCGTCGAGGCCGGGGGCGCCCCGCACCTGAAGGACGTCGCCATCCTCGCCGGCTACCTGATCATCTTCGCCGGGGGCGCGGCCTGGCTCTATCGGAAGGACACGCGTACGGCATGAAGGATCGGGAGACCGACTGCGGCCCGGGGTTGATGGGGGCGCCTCCCCGCAACCGCAAGCAGCTGCTGGTGAAGTCCTTCTGGATCGTCATCTGGTTCTTCTACCTGGCGGGACCGGTAGGGAACCTGGTCGAGGGCGACATGTCCCCGGCGCACGAGGTCCTGGGCTGGTCCGGTCTCCTGACGTTCGTCGTCCTGTACTTCACGCTGGTCTTCCGGCGCATGGCCCACCGCCCGACGCCGGACCGCGTGGCCCGGACGGTGGTGGTCTCCATCACGGCCCTCGCCATCGTGCTGTCCCTGGTGCTCGGCCCGAACTGGCTGGTGCTCTTCACGTTCGTGGGCGTGGCGGTGGGCGTCACCGAGCCCCTGCGCGTCTCGCGGTGGACCATCCCCGCGCTGACCGTTCTGCTCCTGCTGATCGGCTCGCGCTACCCGGACGTACGGGCCTACCTCTTCGGATACGCCATTCCCTGCCTGCTCGCCGGGTTCTCGATGACCGGCGTGCAGTACCTGATCCGTACGACGCAGGAACTGCGCGCCGCCCGCGAGGAGGTCGCCCGCCTCGCCGCCAACGAGGAGCGGCTGCGCCTCGCCCGTGACCTGCACGACCTCCTCGGCCACTCGCTCTCCCTGATCACGCTCAAGAGCGAGCTGGCCGGGCGGATGCTGCCCGGCACCCCGGAAGCCGCCGCCCAGCAGGTCGCCGACATCGAGCGGGTCAGCCGCCAGGCCCTCGTCGACGTCCGCGAGGCCGTCACCGGCTACCGGCGCCCCCGGCTCGCCGTCGAGCTGGCCGGGGTCCGCGCCGCGCTGCGCACCGCCGCGATCAGGGCGGACATCGACCCGGCGCTGGAGCAGGAGCACCGGGGCCTGACGGCGGAGGGGGAGGGCGCGCTGGCCTGGGCGCTGCGGGAAGCCGTCACCAACGTCGTACGGCACAGCGGCGCCGACCGCTGCGAGGTGCTGCTCACCGAGGAGTGGGAGGCCGACGAGCGGCGCTATCTGTGCCTGTCCGTCATCGACGACGGCGCCGGTCCGCCGCGCGGCGGCGGTCACGACGGCAACGGCCTCAGCGGCCTGCGCGAGCGCCTCGCCCTGGCCGACGGCCGCCTGGAGACGGGCACCGCACGGAGCGGCGGCTTCGCCCTGCGCGCGTACGTCCCGCTCGGCGCCCCGCCGCTGACCGGCACCGCCGCCCACGGCACGGACCACAGCCCGGTCCCGGATCACAGCCCGTCCGGCGCCTGAAGCCGGTGTCCGCCCCGCCCGACCGCGCCTGACCAGCGCAACCACCCGCTGACTAGATTGGCCACATGACTGACCCCTGCGACGACCAGCCCACGCGGAAAGTGCGCCTCCTCCTTGCCGAGGACCAGTCGATGGTCCGCGAAGCGCTGGCGGCGCTCCTGGGGCTGGAACCCGATCTGGAGGTCGTGGCGCAGGCCGCGCGGGGCGACGAGGTCGTCGCCGCGGCGCGTGACCAGCCCGTGGACGTGGCGCTGCTGGACATCGAGATGCCCGGTATCAGCGGGCTGGACGCCGCCGCCCTGCTGCGCGCCGAGTTCCCGAAGGTGAAGGTCGTCATCCTCACCACGTTCGGGCGGCCCGGCTATCTGCGCCGCGCGATGGAGTGCGGCGCCGACGCGTTCCTGGTCAAGGACGCCCCGGCCGCGCAACTGGCGGACGCCGTGCGGCGGGTGCTGCGCGGCGAGCGGGTCATCGACCCGGCGCTCGCGGCGGCGGCCCTCGCCGACGGGGCGAACCCGCTGACCGACCGCGAGTGCGATGTGCTGCGCGCGGCGGCCGACGGCTCCACCAACGCCGAGATCGCCGCCGCCCTGCAACTCTCCCAGGGCACCGTGCGCAACTACCTGTCCACCGCCATCCAGAAGACGGGCGCCCGCAATCGCGCCGAGGCCGTCCGCACGGCGGGCGACAAGGGCTGGCTGTAGCTTCACCGCGGCCCCACCGGCCCCGTAAAGGCCCGGCCGCTGTAAGGAGCCTCACCCGCGCCACGGCTCCCACCAGGACTTTCGGCCCTGGGCCGACCGGTCGGCCGGGCGCACGCTGGAGGAGTGACGACTATCCAGCGATCCCCGGCGCGTGACCGCGGTGTGGCGCTGCTGCTGGTCACCGGGACCCTGGCCATCACGCTGGCGGACGCGGTGTCCGGCCCGCAGCTGCACTTCGCCCTGTTCATGGGCATCGCGCCGCTGATCGCCGCACTGCGCTGCGCCTACCGGTGGACCGCCGCGGTGGCCGCCGTGTACGTCCTGTGCCAGGCGTACATCCACGCCCGCCTGGTGCCCGACTGGTCCCTGGCCAGCAAGGCCGTCGGGATCTTCGGGGTGGTGCTGGTCGCCGTCTTCGCGCTGGTGCTGTGCCGGACGCGGCTGGAGCGGGAGGCGCTGTACGCCCGTACGAGCATGGTCGCCGACGCCGTGCAGCGGGAGATGCTGCGCGAGCTGCCGCTGACCGCCGGACCCCTGGAGGCTTACGGGTTCTACGTCTCCGCACAGGAGGGCGCCCGGGTCGGCGGGGACATCTACGAGGCCGTGCAGACGCCGCACGGGCTGCGGCTGGTGATCGGCGACGTCCAGGGCAAGGGCATGCCCGCGATCGGCGCCGGACACGAGGTGCTGGCCTCCTTCCGGGAGGCGGCCCACTACAAGGACACCCTCGAAGCCGTCGCCGAGCGCATGGAACAGGCGCTGTCCCGCTACAACGCCCGCTCCGCCGAGCGCGGCGGCCAGGAGCGCTTCGTCACCGCCCTGCTGCTGGAGGTGCGCGGGGAGGACGCCACGAAGGTGCTCTCCTGCGGTCACATTCCGTACTACCTCGTACGGGACGGACAGGTCATCGAGCGCACCGACGGCGAGGGCGGCCTGCCGCTCGGCCTGGGGTGGCTGACCGGCGAGGCACGGCAGAGTGTGGCCGTCGAACCGGTGGGGGACGACTGGATCGTGCTGTGCACCGACGGGGTCACCGAGGCGCGCGGCGCGGACGGCGCGTTCTACCCGCTGGCCGACCGCCTGGCCCGCTGGACGCACCTGGAGCCGGACGAGCTGGCGCGTACGCTCCGCGCCGACCTGGAGCGGTTCACCGGCGGGCAGCTGAAGGACGACGCGACCGTACTGATCGTGCGCCGCGGTCCGCACGCCGTACCGCGCACGGCAGCGGAGGCCGCCGCGGAGCAGGCCGCGCCGGATCAGTTGAGCATGGCGCGGGCCGCCGCGGCCTGACGGCGCATCGCCGCCGCCGCGGCCGGATCGACCGCCCCGACCACCTTCGCGTACTCCTCCAGCTCGGCCGCGCCGCCCAGAAAGTCGCCGCGCTGGACGAGCAGTTGCGCGTGGTCGTGGCGCAGCCGCGCCGGATGGCTGGGCAGCAGCAGGGACAGCTCGACCGCCCACAGCTGTACGGCGCTGTGCTCCGGCCGGGCCGCCGCCCACGCCCGGATGTTGTTCAGGATGCGCAGCACGATCTCCAGCGGCTCGGCCGGCGTGAGCATCTGCTCGGTCAGCGGCGCCCCGGTCGCGCCCGCGACCAGCACCCCCGCGTCCTCGTCGGTCAGCAGCCGCCCGCCGTCGAAGGGGTCGGCGAGGACGTGCGCGCCGTACGGGTCGCCGAAGCCGACGACGAAGTGGCCCGGCAGCGCCACCCCGTACACCGGCGCCCCGGCCCGCCGCGCGACCTCCATCCACACCACCGACAGCAGGATCGGCAGGCCCCGCCGGCGTCGCAGCACCTCGTGCAGCAGCGACGACTCCAGGCGCCGGTAGTCGGCGGGCGTGCCGCGGAAGCCGAGGCGCGCGCCGAGCAGTTCGGCGACGTTGCGGGCCCAGGGGCGCGGGCCGCCCGCCGGGGCGAACGGCAGCCGCCCGGCCAGCGCGTCCAGTTCGATCTGGGCCGCGTCCATGCCCGCCTCGTCGAGCGCGGGATCGGCCTCCGCCGCGATCAGCAGACACAGCCGGGCCAGGTCGGGACGCTCGTCGCGGGCGGCCTCGGCGAACTGCCGCCGCCGCTCGGCGGACGCGCCGTCCCCGTCCGGTCCAGGGTGCCCGCGGGGCTCGTACCCGTTCAGCTGGGGCCTCCCTGGGTGGCGCGCCAGTGGTGGTAGTGGTGGTGGGTGACGAAGCCCAGCCCGTCGTACAGCGCGCGGGCGTCCTGGTTGTCCGTCTCCACCTGGAGGTACGCGGCCGAAGCGCCCTCGTCCAGGGCCTTGCGGGCCAGCGCCGCCATCACGGCGGAGGCCAGCCCGCGCCGCCGGTGCTCCGGGGCCACCTCGACGGCCGCGAACCCGGCCCACCGCCCGTCCACCACGCACCGCCCGATCGCGATCACCTCGCCCGTCTCGTCCGGCACGGCCGCGAACCACACGGACGGCCCGCCGTGCAGCACCTTGAGCACCTCGGGGCCGGGGTCGGCCGACCGCTGGTAGCGGCGCAGCCACCGGGCGTCCACCTCCCGGGTGAGCGTCACCCGGGACACGTCCGCGTCCAGGTCGCCGACCGGGGCCAGCGCCGCGATCCGCAGCTCCGCCGTCACCTCGCGCGTCCAGCCGCGGCTGTCCAGACCGGCCGCCAGCTGCTCCTGGGTGCCCGGGGCGCCCGTACCGACCTGTATGTAGGCGGGCAGACCGCGCTCCGCGTACCAGGCGCGCACCCGCTCCAGCGCGGTGTCCAGCGGCAGCCCCGGATCGCCCAGGGCCGCCACCGAGTTGGCCCGCCGGGTGAAGCCGCCGCTCGCCCGCAGCTGCCACTCGCCCAGCCACGCGCTCTCGACCGGCGGCCAGCCGCGGGCGGCCACCCGCGCCAGCTCGGGCGCGCTCGCCGCGGGGGAGCGGCGGCGGGCCGGAGCCGGGGGCACCGTCTTGCCCGCGACCAGCGTGCCCTCGGAAATCCGGACGGTCTCTCCGTTCCGGCGTGTGATGCTCAGCACACCGCCGTCCCAGGATGTGAGAACGCCAACCGTGTCGGTGAACTTCGAAGGCCCCTCGCCGGTGCCGTCCAGGCGCCGGACAGATACCCTTTTGCCCACGTCAGCACGGGTGATGTGGACCTCCAGCCGTCCGCCGGTAGTGAATTCCACGGCTCTACCCGCCCCTCTTGTTCGTCTCGTGCCCGGGAACGGAGATACTAGGTGCGGGCATCGACGACGCCGCGCTCCCGCGCGCCCCGCGGCGGAACTGCCAATCGGTCCGCCAGCCCTACCGAGGAGGAACGACAGCGTGACCTACGTCATCGCGCAGCCTTGTGTCGACGTCAAGGACAAGGCATGCATCGAGGAGTGCCCCGTCGACTGCATCTACGAGGGCTCCCGGTCCTTGTACATCCACCCGGACGAATGCGTCGACTGCGGCGCCTGCGAGCCGGTCTGCCCGGTCGAGGCGATCTTCTACGAGGACGACACCCCGGAGGAGTGGAAGGACTACTACAAGGCGAATGTGGAGTTCTTCGACGAGCTCGGTTCGCCCGGTGGTGCCAGCAAGCTGGGCCTGATCGAGCGCGACCACCCCTTCATCGCAGCGCTGCCGCCGCAGAACGGCTGAGCGGCCGCATGGCGCCGCCCCGGTCCCGTACGGCCGGCCGCCCCCTCGCGCAGCACACGCGGCGGGGTGCCGATCGCCGCACGGGGCCGAGGCGTTTTCGGCCCTGTGCGTCCCGAGGAACGTGAGGAAAGAGAGCAACGTGGGCACCGTATCGTCCCGTCTTCCGGTCTTCCCCTGGGACCGGCTGGAGCCCTACAAGGCCACGGCGGCCGCGCATGCCGACGGCATCGTGGACCTGTCCGTGGGCACTCCGGTCGATCCCGTGCCCGCGCTGGTCCAAAAGGCCCTCACGGACGCCGCCGACAGCCCCGGCTATCCGACGGTCTGGGGCACCGCCGCGCTGCGCGACGCGCTCACCGGCTGGGCCGAGCGGCGCCTGGGCGCCACCGGCCTGGCCCACACCAACGTGCTGCCGGTCGTCGGCTCCAAGGAACTCGTCGCCTGGCTGCCGACCCAGCTCGGCCTGGGCGCCGGCGACCGCGTCGCCTACCCGCGCCTGGCCTACCCGACGTACGAGGTCGGCGCGCGCCTGGCCGGCGCCGAGCCCGTCGTCTACGACGACCCCTGGGAGCTGGACCCGGCCGGCCTCAAGCTGCTGTGGCTCAACTCGCCGTCCAACCCGACCGGCCGCGTGCTCAGCGCCGACGAACTGCGCCGCACCGTCGCCTGGGCGCGCGAGCACGGCGTCCTGCTCTTCAGCGACGAGTGCTACATCGAGCTGGGCTGGGAGGCCGACCCGGTCTCCGTCCTGCACCCGGACGTCTGCGGCGGCTCGTACGACGGCATCGTCTCCGTCCACTCGCTGTCCAAGCGCTCCAACCTGGCCGGCTACCGCGCCGCCTTCCTCGCGGGCGACGCCGCCGTCCTCGGCGAGCTGCTCCAGATCCGCAAGCACGGCGGCATGATGATCCCCGCGCCGGTGCAGGCCGCCACGATCGCGGCGCTCGGCGACACCGAGCACGTCGGCGAGCAGCGCGAGCGCTACGCCCGCCGCCGTACGGCCCTGCGCGAGGCCCTGGAGGCCGCCGGCTTCCGCATCGAGCACAGCCAGGCGTCGCTCTACCTGTGGGCGACGCGCGACGAGTCGTGCTGGGACACCGTCGCCGACCTCGCCAAGCGCGGCGTCCTGGTCGCGCCCGGCGACTTCTACGGCACGGCGGGGGAGCGGTTCGTACGGGTCGCCTTCACCGCCACCGACGAGCGGGTGGACGCGGCCGTACGGCGCCTGGCGCAGTAACCGCGTACACCGGAGCCCGGCGCATACGAAAGCCCGGCGCGTACGCCGTCGTACGGCGTACGCGCCGGGCTTTGTGCGCCCCGGCGCGTCAGCTGATCGGCAGCCCGTTGGTGGGCAGCAGGTCCGAGGCCAGGCCGGAGTCGCCGACCGCCTGGGCGAGGCCGTCGGTGGACAGCGAGTCGGTCAGACCGTCGGTGGACAGGCCGTCGCCGGGCAGCGTCTCGGTCAGGCCGTCGGTCGGCAGGCCGTCCTCGGTGGCCGTGTGCAGGGTGTCGGTGAGGATGTCCCCCGCGCTGTCCGCGGTGTCGCCGGCGGCGTTGCTCGCGGCCTCCTTCGCGGCCGGGGCGGTCTCCTTGAGCGTCTTGCCGGTGGTCTTGCCGGCCGACTTGCTCAGCGACGGGACGGCCTTGCGGACGACCTTGCTGCCGGCCTCGGTGGCGTTCCCGCCGGTCTCGCCGGCGAGGTCACCGGCACCCTGCACCGCGCCGTCCGCGGTGTCGGCGAGGCTCGCGGTGTCCAACGCGGTCAGACCGCCCAGGTCGGTGGTCTTCGGCAGTTCCACGGCGCCCGCGGAGCCTGCCGCACCGACCACGGGGGCTGCGCCGGCGGCGACCAGCAGCGCGGCTCGGGCGATCCGGCGAAGGGGGAGGGACATGGTGCTCCTTGTCGGAGAGGGACTGGTTCTTCTGACAGACGTGCCGTGTCGCCGGGCGGGGCGCGGAGGCTGCCGGGCGCACGACGTGACTACCGCGCCAGGTCCGGGAAGGTTGCGGCGCCGCCGGTAAAGAATCGGTGGGGTGTCACATAATCTGCTCCGGAGGAAACCGGGCAAAGTGCGCCGTACGCAGTACGGTGCGGAAACGTCACGCCCCTGTGTTCAGGCGGCTTCCACGCCGTTCGGGTGACCCCGTCGGCGGCGATGTCGTACCCCCGCGCCGGATTGACCGCGTTAACGCGAACGAGCGACCCGCCGGACGGCTGCTCGGTGACGCCGGGGCTGACGGCGTGACGGCCGTCCGGGTTACCGGCGCGGCGTACGGCGACGGCTCCGGCAGCCGCCGGACGGCCACGTCACGGCCGCGTTCGGGGCCCCGGCGACAGGCGTACGGCCCTGCCCCGGACCCCGGCGGCTACCGCGCCGCCGCACCTCACCGCCCGGTGACGATCCGTACGTCCGTACCCGAAGCACGCGCCGCCGCGCCGGTCGCCTGCTGCCAGCCCTTCCCGGAATCGGCCGCGGACCACATCTTCCCGGCGTAGGAAATCTGCTCGATGCCCAATTCGCCGGAGTGGGCCATCGCCCAGGTGGCCAGCTCCCAGCCGCGGCGCTCGCTGCCGGCGCCGTCCGCGCCCGAGGCCGCCCCGCCGGCCTGTCCCGCGCCCGGCGTACGGCGCGTCACCGCGTCCTCGTCGCCGTCGCCGCCGGAGGGGTCCGGCAGCGCGGGCACCGTCAGCACCCGGCCGCCGTCCTTGCCGTCCTTGCCGCCGGGCGCGGTCCCGTCCGTGTGCGGCAGCACGTCAGGACCGAACTCGCGCACCAGCCTCTCGCGCACCCGGGCCGTGCCGCCCGGGTGCTTCTCGTCCGCCGGGCGGTTCACCGAGCAGGTCATCGCGGCCCCGTCGCGCCCGGTGAGCGCGCCGGTCAGCAGCGCGGCGTTCGGCTCGTGCTTGGCGTACGCCTGCGGGTAGCCGCTGCGCTGCACCTTCTGCGCGGCCACCGTCAGCGGCAGCCGCGAATAGCCCGGCACCTTGACCAGGTGGGTGTAGAACTCCCCGGCCGAGTAGACCGGGTCCATGATCTGCTTGACGGTGCCCCAGTCCTGCGAGGGACGCTGCTGGAAGAGGCCCACCGAATCCCGGTCGCCGAAGCCGATGTTGCGCAGCCCGGACTCCTGCATCGCGGTCGCCAGCGCGATCGTCACGGCCCGCTCCGGCAGCTTCCGCGAGGAGCCGACGGCCGCGATGGTCGCGGCGTTCGCGGCCTGCTCCGGCGAGATCTCGTACGGGGCGCCGCCGTCCGCGGTCCGTACCGCACAGCGGGGCGCCCCCGGGCCGCCGGTGACGTACTGGACGACGAGGTACACGGCCAGTCCGACGAGCACGGCGAAGGCCGCGCCGATACGCAGGAGGCGCTTGCTGCGGGCGGGAGCGGTGGGCTGGGGGGACACGCAGCCAACGGTACTGGAGGGCCGCCGGTAGGGTCGCAACCATGCAGCCCGCTACGCAGACCCCCGCACTGGACCTCTCCCTCGACGCGGCCGAGCTGACCGCGCAGCTCGTCGACATCCCGTCGGTCAGCCAGGACGAGAAGGCCCTCGCGGACGCCGTCGAGAACGCCCTGCGCGCGCTCCCGCACCTGACGGTGGAGCGGGACGGCAACTGCGTGGTCGCCCGCACGCACCAGGGCCACGCCGAACGGGTCGTGCTGGCGGGCCACCTGGACACCGTGCCGATCGCGGGCAACGTGCCCTCGCGGCTCGACGAGGACGGCGTCCTGTGGGGCTGCGGCACCACCGACATGAAGTCCGGCGTCGCCGTGCAGCTGCGCATCGCCGCCACCGTCCCCGCGCCCAACCGCGACCTGACCTTCGTCTTCTACGACGCCGAGGAGATCGCCGCCGAGTTCAACGGGCTCGGGCGGCTGGCCGAGGAGCACCCGGACTGGCTGGCGGGCGACTTCGCCGTCCTGCTGGAGCCCTCGGACACCGAGGTCGAGGGCGGCTGCCAGGGCACGCTGCGGGTGCTGCTGCGCACCGCGGGCGAGCGGGCCCACTCGGCGCGCAGCTGGATGGGCAGCAACGCCATCCACGCGGCGGCACCGATCCTGGCCCGGCTGGCCGCGTACGAGCCGCGGCGCGCGGTGATCGACGGGCTCGAATACCGCGAGGGCCTGAACGCGGTGGGGATCGAGGGCGGCGTGGCCGGCAACGTCATCCCCGACGCCTGTACGGTCACCGTCAACTTCCGCTACGCGCCGGATCGCTCCGAACAGGACGCGCTCGACCACGTCCGCGAGGTCTTCGCGGACTGCGGTGTCACCGAGATGGTCGTCGACGACCACTCGCCGGGCGCGCTGCCGGGCCTGTCGCACCCCGCGGCCGTCGCGTTCATGGCGGCGGTCGGCGGCACCGCGAAGCCCAAGTTCGGCTGGACGGACGTCTCGCGCTTCAGCGCGCTGGGCGTGCCCGCCGTCAATTACGGCCCGGGGGACGCGCTGCTGGCGCACAAGAAGGACGAAAGGGTCGCCACCGACCGTATCCGGCACTGCGAGGAGCGTCTGCGGGCCTGGCTCACCGCCTGATCCCCCCGGCACGCCTGCCGCGGTGGTTTCCCGGCATCCGGAATTGCTCTGCCCGTCACCTGCGCCGATCTACCCTTGCCGGACACCGACCGGCAGCGGAGGGAGCACGATATGGCCATCCCCGAGGAAGAGCGGGCGTGGGAGGAACAGCGGCTGGGACCGGTGGTGCGCCGGCGCGATCAGGTGCAGCGGGGGACGACGGACCAGCGGCTGCTGGACACCGCCGAGGGCGACACGGACTGGGTGCACACCGACCCCTGGCGGGTCATGCGCATCCAGTCGGAATTCGTGGAGGGCTTCGGCGCGCTGGCCGAACTCCCGAGCGCCATCAGCGTCTTCGGGTCGGCCCGTACACCCGTCGGCTCGCCCGAGTACGAGACGGGCGTGGCCCTCGGCCGGGCGCTGGTGGAGGCCGGCTTCGCGGTGATCACCGGCGGCGGGCCCGGCGTGATGGAGGCCGCGAACCGGGGCGCCAGGGAGGCCAAGGGCGTCTCCGTCGGCCTGGGCATCGAGCTGCCCTTCGAGCAGGGGATGAACCCGCACGTCGACATCGGCGTGAACTTCCGCTACTTCTTCGTCCGCAAGACGATGTTCGTGAAGTACGCGCAAGGGTTCGTCGTGCTGCCCGGCGGCATGGGCACCCTCGACGAGCTGTTCGAGGCGCTGACCCTCGTCCAGACGCGGAAGGTGACCCGCTTCCCGATCGTGCTCTTCGGTACGGAGTACTGGAGCGGCCTGGTCGACTGGCTGCGCGAGACGGTCGTCGCCCAGGGCAAGGCGTCCGAGCACGACCTGCTGCTCTTCCACGTCACCGACGACGTGGACGAGGCGGTCGCGCTGGTTTCCAAGGAGACCGGGAAGTAGCCGGCGGCCGGCACACCCGAACGGGCTACGCGAGCCCCCGGCGGGCGACCGCCGGGGGCCGGTGGCCGGCGATCGAGGCCACCATCTCCAGCACCTGCCGGGTCTCGGCGACCTCGTGGACGCGGTAGACCTGCGCGCCCAGCCACGCCGACACCGCGGTCGTCGCCAGCGTCCCGAGCAGCCGCTCCTTGACCGGCTTGTCCAGCGTCTCGCCGACGAAGTCCTTGTTCGACAGCGAGACCAGCACCGGGAACGGGGTGTTGCCCGCCCGGTCGAAGCCGAGGTCGCCGGGCACGGCGGCGGTCATCTCGCCGAGCCGGCGCGTCGCCTCCAGGCTGTGCCGGGTGTTCTTCCCGAAGTCGTGTCCCGGGTCGATCATGATCGCGTCCCGGCGTACGCCCAGCTCCACCGCCCGCTCGGCCAGGCCCAGCGTCACCCGCAGGATGTCCGCCATCACGTCCTCGTACGCCACCCGGTGCGGACGGGTCCGCGGCTCCACACCACCCGCATGGGTGCACACCAGACCGGCGCCGTAGCGGGCCGCGACCTCGGCGAGCTTCGGGTCCACCCCGCCCCAGGCGTCGTTCAGCACATCGGCGCCGGCCTCGCAGACCGCCTCGGCCACGTCGTGCCGCCAGGTGTCCACGCTGATCACCACGTCCGGGTGGCGACGGCGCACCTCGGCGACGAAGCCGACCGTGCGCCGGGCCTCCTCCTCGGCGCTGACCTCCTCGCCCGGACCCGCCTTGACCCCGCCGATGTCGATGATCGCCGCGCCCTCGGCCACCGCCTGCTCCACCCGGGCGAGCGCGGGCTCGTCGCCGAAGGTGGCTCCCCGGTCGTAGAAGGAGTCCGGGGTCCTGTTCACGATCGCCATGATCACCGGCTCGTGCGCAGTGAATTCCCGTTGGCCCAGCCGCAGCATCGCTTCTCCCTCTTCGTGGTCCGGCAGCGACCCTAACCGTCACACCCGCATGGCACGATCAGGGGCAACACATAGCTCGGGGAGATGGTCGTGTTCTGGTTCTTGCTGATCGCGATGGTCGTGGTGGTCGCCGCGGTCACGCTCGCCGTGGTGGGCGGCGGCGGGGCGGGCGGCCTCGGCGAGGCCGCGCCGGACCGGCTGTACGACCCGCTGCCCGCCGACCGGCCCGTCTCCCGCGCCGATGTGGAGGCGCTGCGCCTGCCGGTGTGCGTGCGCGGCTACCGCATGAACGACGTCGACGACGTCCTGGACCGGCTCGGCGCCGAGCTGGCCGAGCGGGACGCGCGGATCGCCGAGCTGGAGTCCGCCCTCGCGGGGGCGCACGCCGCGGCGATGGGCGCGCCCGGCCTGATCGAGGACGGGCCCGCCGACCGGGCCGGGGAACGGCCGGCCGAGGGGGAGGCCCCGGCGTCCGGCGGCGAGGAAGAGGGGAAGACCGCCCGATGACGTCAGTGATCACGGCCCCGGACGGGGTGCCGCGCTGCCCCTGGGGCATGGAGTCGGAGAAAATGGCCGACTATCGCACGTACCACGACACCGAGTGGGGCCTGCCGGTCCACGGCGACGACGCGCTGTTCGAGCGGATGAGCCTGGAGGCGTTCCAGTCCGGGCTGTCCTGGATCACGATCCTGCGCCGCCGCGAGGGCTTCCGGGCCGCGTTCGCGGACTTCCGGATCGAGGCGGTCGCCCGGTTCACCGACGAGGACGCCGAGCGGCTGCTCACCGACGCCCGCATCGTCCGCAACCGCGCCAAGATCCACGCGGTGATCAACAACGCCCGGGTGGCGGCTGCCCTGGAGCCGGGCGAGCTGGACCGGCTGATCTGGTCGTACGCC
The DNA here is from genome assembly GCF_001279365.1 of Streptomyces sp. NRRL F-5755. NCBI lineage: Bacteria > Bacillati > Actinomycetota > Actinomycetes > Kitasatosporales > Streptomycetaceae > Streptomyces > Streptomyces sp. NRRL F-5755. The sequence goes on from NZ_LGCW01000036.1 coordinate 57,586, forward strand.
CCCGAGCGCGCCGTCCGTCCCGCGCCGCGCACCCTCGCCGACGTGGCGCCGGTCACCCCGGAGTCCACGGCGCTGGCCAAGGACCTGAAGAAGCGCGGTTTCCGCTTCGTCGGCCCCACGACGGCGTACGCGACGATGCAGGCGTGCGGCCTGGTCAACGACCACCTCGCGGACTGCCACGTACGGGACGCGGTGGAGGCGGCGGCGGAGCGCTAGGAGCCCGGCCGGCCGCCCGGCCGGGCCGCTGACCCGGCTAGCGCCCCAGGAAGCGCGGCTTCTCCTTCTTCACGAAGGCTTCCACCGCGATGTGGTGATCCTCCGAGGCGCCCGCCCGCGTCTGGAGCTCCTCCTCCTTGGCGAGCGTCTCGGTGAGGGTGTGCCCGGCCCCGAACGCCAGGGATTCCTTGATCGCGGCGTATGCGGCGGTGGGCCCGGCGGCCAGCGTGCGGGCCACCGCCGCCGCCTCGGCCGCCAAGTCCGCCGCCGGTACGACCTTGTTGGCGATGCCCAGGTCGTACGCCTCCTGGGCGGTGATGCTGCGCGGGAAGAGCAGCAGGTCGGCGGCGCGGCCCTGGCCGACCAGGCGGGGCAGCGTCCAGGAGATCCCGGAGTCGGCGGTGAGCGCCACGCCCGCGAAGGAGGTGTTGAAGGAGGCGGTGTCGGCGACCACCCGGAAGTCGGCGGCCAGCGCGAAGCCGGCGCCCGCGCCCGCCGCGACCCCGTTCACCCCCGCCACCACCGGCTTCGGCATCCCGGCGAGCGCCGTGACGATGGGGTTGTAGTGCTCGCGCACCGTGCTCATGGTCTGCCCGGAGCCGGTCGCGCGGTCCTCGGCCAGCAGTCCGATGTGCTCCTTGAGGTCCTGTCCCACGCAGAAGGCCCGGCCGGTGGCGGTCAGCAGGACGGCCCGTACGGCCGGGTCGGCGGCGGCCTCCCGCAGCGTGTCCCGCAGGGCGGCCTTGGCCTCCGTGTTCATCGCGTTCATCGCTTCGGGACGGTTGAGGGTGATCGTCCCGACGCCGTCGGTGACGTCGTAGAGCACGGTGTCGGCCATGGTGAGGGGTCCCTCCGTCGCGGCTCGGGCTGCCCGGCTGTGGCAGCCGTCGCTCAGGATGCCGGAGATCATCGGCGCCCGTCATGTGACGTACGTCAAAGAACCGGCCGGGACCGGACGCCGGTGGATGGCGAAGTATCGCAGCCCACTCCCCGAATTGGGTGGTTTTGCGAGAGCGCGTTGCCGAAGGGATGCTCCCCGATGTTGGTCATCGGGTCGTGCGATGCGGGATAATGGCCTGGAAGCAATGTGTTCGATGCCGGTGACACCTGGGTTGTCGGCTGCGTGAGCTGGTTTCAGGAAGGGGAACGAGCATGGCGGCCATGAAGCCGCGGACGGGCGACGGCCCGCTCGAGGTGACCAAGGAGGGGCGGGGCATCGTCATGCGCGTTCCGCTCGAAGGCGGCGGTCGACTCGTCGTCGAGCTGACTCCCGACGAAGCCAAGGCCCTGGGCGAGGCCCTGGAGAAGGTCACCGTCTGACAGGGCAGTCGCCCTGATGCTGCGGTTTCCCGGGGCTGGCCCCTGGACCCCCAGCCGAATACCCGGGCCCCGGCCGGTGCTCGCGCATGCGCGCGACGCCTGCCGGGGCCGCGTTCGTTCCCGGGCGGCGCCCGCCCGGCTCCCAGCTGTGATCACCCGCGCTTGACGGCGCACAGCAGTCCGTCGCCCACCGGCAGCAGGGACGAGATCAGCGCGTCGCTCTCGCGCAGCGTGCGCAGCAGCTCCCGCAGGCGCAGCACCTCCGCGGGCTGCGCCGCCGAGTCGACGGTCCGGCCGTCGGCGAAGACGCCCTCGAAGCAGACCAGGCCGCCGGGGCGCAGCAGCCGCAACGATTCAGCGAGGTAGTCGAGGCACTCCATGCGGTCGCCGTCGCAGAAGACGAGGTCGTAGCCGCCGTCCGCGAGCCGGGGCAGGACGTCCAGGGCGCGGCCGGGGATGAAGCGCGCGCGGTTGCCGGCGAAGCCCGCCTCCCGGAACGCCTGCTTCGCGAACTGCTGCCGCTCCGGTTCCAGGTCGACCGTCGTCAGGACGCCGTCCGGCCGCATACCGTGCAAAAGGTAGATCCCCGACACCCCCGTGCCGGTGCCGATCTCGGCGACCGCCTTGGCGTCCGCCGTCGCGGCGAGCAGGCGCAAGGCGGTGCCGGTGCCCGTGGAGACCGCGCGGATGCCCGCCTCCCGCGCCCGCTCACGGGACCAGTGCAGGGCGGCGTCGGCCTTGTCGTCGATGGTCCCGGCGCCGTACGCCTCGGCGAATGCCAAGCTCGTCTGCCGGTTGCCGGTAATGGCCCTCTCCTGTCCCCGTAGTTGACGCAACCGTGACTGTATCCGCTGCGTGCGGGAACCCGCAGATGGGACCGGGCGTTGAAGCACTGCAGGGGGGATGCGCCGGTGAAGACCCAGCGAGATGTGCGTGATGACACGAAGCCAGACCAAAAGCAGGTCAAATCTGCTTATCCGGAGCTAACGGGCGAGGTGGATATGGTAGGGGCTCTACTGGACACCACCAGAGCCACCAGGGGAGGTGCGGCTGCGGCGGGTGACCGATGGGCGCGCAGGCGCTTCAGGCGGTCGGTCGTCGAGCCGAAATCCGTGACAGACACTGCTGACCGTTCCCGCTCCCACGGCCTCAAGGGCAGGGGAGGGACCTCCGACACCGCTACGACAGCGACCTTCGCCGCCGAAGCGGACGCGCAGGTCTGGTCCCCGCCCAGCTGGGAGGAGATCGTCAGCACCCACAGCACACGGGTCTACCGCCTCGCCTACCGCCTCACGGGCAACCAGCACGACGCCGAGGACCTGACGCAGGAGGTGTTCGTCCGCGTCTTCCGCTCGCTGTCGACGTACACCCCCGGCACCTTCGAGGGCTGGCTGCACCGCATCACGACCAACCTCTTCCTGGACATGGTCCGCCGCCGCCAGCGCATCCGCTTCGACGCGCTCGGCGACGACGCGGCCGAGCGGCTCCCCAGCCGCGAGCCCTCCCCGCAGCAGCACTTCAACGACACCCACTTCGACGCCGACGTGCAGCAGGCGCTGGACACCCTCGCGCCCGAGTTCCGCGCCGCCGTCGTGCTCTGCGACATCGAGGGCCTGTCGTACGAGGAGATCGCCGCCACCCTCGGCGTCAAGCTGGGCACGGTCCGCAGCCGCATCCACCGCGGCCGCTCCCACCTGCGCAAGGCGCTCAAGCACCGCTCCCCGGCCGCCCGCGCCGAGAAGCGCGAGCGCGAACAGCGGACGCTCACTTCGCTCACTACAGGGGAGGTCGGAATCGCGTGAGCGGTACAGGCGGTCCGTCCCCCGCCGAGCATCATCTCGGCGACCGCCTCGCGGCTCTGGTCGACGGGGAGTTGGGGCATGACGCGCGCGAGCGGGTGCTCGCGCATCTCGCTACGTGTGGAAAGTGCAAGGCGGAGGCCGACGACCAGCGACAGCTGAAGAACGTCTTCGCGGAAACCGCGCCCCCCGGACCCTCCGAGGGGCTGCTCGCGCGTCTCCAGGGCCTGCCCGGAGGTGATGCCGACGGTTATGGAAGGCGGCTGGGCCGCGGCGGCCTCGGCGGCGGCGCGTTCGGCGGTGACCTGGCCGGAGGCGGCGACTTCGAGGCGCGCGGCGGCTCGATCCGCTACGCCCCGTCCGGCGCCCATGCCATCGGCGCGGTGCCGCGGCAGCCGCGCTCGCGGGGGTTCCGTATCCACGAGACGGAGCGTTCCGCGCCGCAGCGCCGCCGGTTCGCCGCCGCGGCGGCCGGCGCAGTCTCGCTGGCCGCGTTCGCGCTCGGCGGCGCGCTGCCCCTGGAAGCGGCGGTCGACGGCCCCGGCAGCCGTACGGACGGTACGGGCAGCCAGATGACGCCGCTCAGCGCCACCCCGGGCCCTTACGGACGGCCCGGCCTGAGCCATGGCGTGCCCATGTCCGCGACCGGCAGCCCCTGGTCCCGCTCGCTCCCGGCCGCGGGCGCCACCGCGCAGCCGGCGCCCAGCTCGCTGGGCCTGACCGGACCGTCGGCGGCCGCGCGTCCCGCCCCGCCCCTGTCCCTCTCCCTGGTCGGATGGCCGTCCGACGGCCGCTCCGCGCTGATGGTGCCGACCGGTCAGGGCCTGCCGTACCACCTCGCACCGGCCGTCGCGTCCCCGCTGTCCGGCGCCCGTACCGAGGGCCCGCCGCTGCCGTCGGCGGACTCCGGGCGTCCCCTGGCCGGGGCCTTCGGACCGCCCGCCCCCGCCTCCCGGGAGACGCTGACCGCCCACCGCCCCGCCCAGCGCTGACCGGGCCCTGCGCGAGGCCGCGCGGACCTGGTTGAATCGCTGTCCGGGCGGCGCTGTGTGCCGGGCTCCTGACGGGCCGCGCCGCCGGTGAGGTGGCGATGCCCGTGTGTCACGGCGGGCGAATCGGTGGGGAGATCATGGACGAGGGGACGGCCGCCGGGCCGAAGCGGAACTGGTGGAGCCGGCCGGGGCAGCGGCCCGCGCCTCCGGCGGCGGACTCCGCGGCGGAGCCCGGCGCCACGGCGCCGGGCGCGGAAGGGGACGCCGCGACGCGGGAGTTCCCGGCGGCGGGCGCGGGGGGAAGTGGCGAGGTGCCCGGGGCGTCGGGTGGTGCCGTGACGGCGGGAGATGTGTCCGCATCGGGCGGTACATCCAGTCCTGCCCCTGACGCGGCGTCACCCCAGGCAGCCTCCGGCGCGCCCTCCGACGTACCGCCGTCGGCCGACCAGATCCCCGCGCCGCCCGCCGCCCCGCCGCAGCAGCAGCCGTTGCACCCACAGGACCCGTACGGCACGCCTCCGTACGGCGACCCCGGACCTTGGGCGCCCGCGCCGCCGGTGCAGCGCCCGATGGCCACCCCGGCCCACGGCACCGGCGTCCCGCCGCAGGGCACGGCCGCCGTGCCGCCGCCCGGCCAGCAGCCCGCTTACGGCACCGGCGCGCCCGTACCGCCCCAGCAGCCGTACCCGGCCCAGCCGCAGCCCCCCGCTGCCCCGGCCGCGGCCCAGCCCCAGCCGTACGCCGACTCCACCCGTACGCCGATGCCCCAGGCCGAGCCCCCGGCCGCGCCCGACCGTCCCGCGCACGCCCCGGCCGCACCGCACGACCCCCCGGCCACCCCGTCCTCCGGCACGGACACCACCGTGCTCACCAAGGGCGACGGCGCGCGGCTGCCCGCCGTGGCGCACGACGCGTCCGGCGCCCCGCTCCCGCCCGAGGCGCACGGTGCGCCCCACCCGGGACCGCCGCCCGTACCGCAGCCTGGGGGCCATCAGCCGGGCGAGGCGACGGGCCACTGGCAGCAGTACGACCCCTGGCGCACGCCGCAGCACGGCGGGGCGATGCCGCTGGGCACGCCGCCTCCGCCCCCGGCGCCCCGGCGCAGCCGCCGCGGCGCGCTGGCCGCCGGTGCGGTCGCGCTGGCGCTGCTGGCGGGTGGTATCGGCGGCGGTGTCGGCGCGTACATCGAGCGCAACGGCGGTCTGGGCTCCATCGAGCTGCCGCAGGACACCGGTGACGGGGGCGGCCGCAAGCCGGACAGCGTCGCCGGGATCGCGCAGGCGGCCCTGCCGAGCGTGGTCACCCTGCATGTCCGCGGCAACTCCGAGCAGGGCACCGGCACCGGCTTCGTCCTCGACAAGCAGGGCCACATCCTCACCAACAATCACGTCGTCGAGCCGGCCGGCACCGGCGGCGAGATATCGGTCTCCTTCAGCGGCGGCGAGACCGCCAAGGCCAAGGTCATCGGCCGGGACGGCGGCTACGACCTGGCCGTCGTGCAGGTCCAGGGCGTCTCCGGGCTGCGCCCGCTGGCGCTCGGCGACTCCGACTCCGTACGGGTCGGCGACCCCGTCGTGGCGATCGGCGCCCCGTACGACCTCGCCAACACGGTGACCGCGGGCATCATCAGCGCCAAGCAGCGCCCCATCACCGCGGGCGGCAAGAAGGGCGACGGCAGCGACGTCTCGTACGTGGACGCCCTGCAGACCGACGCCCCGATCAACCCCGGGAACTCCGGCGGCCCGCTGGTCGACTCCCGGGCGCGGGTGATCGGCATCAACAGCGCCATCCGCGCGGCCGACAGCTCCGGCGGCGGCCTGGAGGGCGGCGGCCAGGGCGGCAGCATAGGTCTGGGCTTCGCCATCCCGATCAACCAGGGCAAGTGGGTGGCCGAGCAGCTGATCAACAAGGGCAAGGTCCTGCACCCGGTGATCGGCGTCACGCTGGAGATGGAGTACGCGGGCGACGGCGCCCGGGTCAGCTCGAAGAGCAAGGACGGCGGCGCCCCGGTCACCCCCGGCGGCCCGGGGGCCAAGGCGGGCATCAAGCCGCGCGATGTGATCACCAAGGTGGACGGGCAGCCCGTGCACAGCGGCGAGGAGCTGATCATCAAGATCCGCAGCCACCGGCCGGGCGACCGGCTCACCCTGACCCTGCGCCGGGACGACAGGGAGCAGACCGCGCAGCTCACGCTGGGGGCCTCCAGCCAGGAGTGAGCGCCGGACCCGGGCATCCTTCATGAGCGTTTGCACGGTGTTGGGGCGGGCGACTCCCGTCGGACGGCCGGGGCCAGGTACCGTGATAGGCGGCCTGGCCCATAGGCCGGACAGGTCCCCCTCGACCCCCTAGGTCCCGGTAGGCCGCGGATCACCCTCAAGGAGCTGCAAGGTGTTCTTCGACATAGGACCCCTAGAGCTGGTCGCGCTCGTGATCCTTGCGGTTCTGATCTTCGGGCCGGACAAGCTGCCCAAGGTGATCTCGGATGTCATGGGGTTCGTGCGCAAGGTGCGGGCGTTCTCGGACAACGCCAAGGAGGACATCCGCAGCGAGCTGGGGCCGGAGTTCAAGGACTTCGAGTTCGAGGACCTCAAGCCGCGCAACTTCGTGCGCAAGCACGTGCTGGAGAACGACCAGTACGGCCTCCAGGAGATCCGTAACGGCTTCGACCTGAAGAAGGAGATGGCCGAGGTCACGGACGCGGTGCACGGCACCGACAGCGCCTCCTCCGCCGACCGGGGGTCCGCGTCCCGGGTGAGCTTCGCCAAGGACACCACGGACCCGGGCACCGGCTCCGGCTCCGCGGCACCCGACATGTTCAAGAAGGGCGCGAAGCCGTCGCAGGGCGAGCGCCCGCCGTTCGACCCTGATGCCACCTGACTCGTCTTATGCAAGCCTTATGCCCGCTGGTGCCGACCGGGTTGACTATGCTCCCCGTGTCCGGGGTGAGGTCGCCTGAGGGGGGCGGGCCGCCCACGACATTGGGCAACTAGGAGGCTCCGCGCAGATGGAGACGACGGGACGGGCAGGAGTGCGGGCGGTCACCGCCGACGCCGCGCGCAAGGTGGACGGCTACCTGATGGCCGCTTTCCCGTGGTACGGACTCGACGAGGCGTTCACCGGCCCCCGCTGGCTGATGCAGGTCGGCGCGGCGGCGGACGGCACGGTCGAGCACGGCGCCACCGGCCACGGCCAGGAGCCCACCATAAGGGTGGAGACCGCGCCGGACGCGGAGCGCTTCGCGGTCGTGGTGACCGTCGCCAGCCGGCCGGTGCGGCGCAGCGCCGACGGCACGGGAGTCCTGGAGGCCACCTCCGTCGCCACGGCGGCCTGGCTCGCCGGGTCGGGCCTGCTCTCCCGCACGTGGCCGACGCAGATGGACCGCTCGCTGCGCCAGGACTGGCTGGACCAGCAGACGATGCTCGCCTGGGAGCTGGCCGACGACCTCGCCGGCGAGGGCTGGAGCGCGCTGACGCTGCCGGTGGACGGCGTGCCGACGCCGTTCCGCTACCGCGAGTCGGAGTACGGCTGGGTGCTGGCCGGCTCGGCCGGTGAGGGCCCCGGGGGTGTGCACATCGGGGCGTACGGGCGCGGGATGAGCGCGTACGGGCTGGGCTTCGCCGTGGTCAAGGACCTGAGCGTGTACGAGCACGGGAGGCGCGGCGCGGCCAGGGAGGACGCGCGGGCGGACGACGTGCCCGCGGAGGGCGTGACCGCGGACTGACGGGCGGGCCGCAGGCCACCCCGTACGAGCCGGACGGCATCCCGGACGCTCCGAGCGGGCCGGCGAGCGCCCCGGACGTCCCGAGCGGGCCGGACCGGCACATCAAGAAGGGGCGAGCCCATCGGGCCCGCCCCTCCGCACGTTTCGGCCACCGTCCGGACGGCGGCCGGAACGGCTCAGAACTTGTTGCGCGGCGTGATGCCCAGCGACATGCCCGCCAGGCCGCGCTGCCGGCCGCCCAGCTTGCCCGCGATGGCGCGGATCGCCGCGCCGGCGGGGGACTCCGGATCGGTCAGCACCACCGGCCTGCCCTCGTCGCCGCCCTCGCGCAGCCGTACGTCGATCGGGATGGCGCCCAGCACCGGCACCTGGGTGCCGGTCGTCTTCGTCAGGCCCTCGGCGACCCGCTCGCCGCCGCCGGTGCCGAACACGTCCACCATCTCGTCGCAGTGCGGGCAGGGCAGCCCGGACATGTTCTCCACCACGCCGACGATCTTCTGGTGGGTCTGTACGGCGATGGAGCCGGCCCGCTCGGCGACCTCGGCCGCGGCCTGCTGCGGGGTCGTGACCACCAGGATCTCGGCGTTCGGGACGAGCTGCGCCACCGAGATGGCGATGTCGCCGGTGCCCGGGGGCAGGTCGAGCAGCAGGACGTCCAGGTCACCCCAGTACACATCGGCCAGGAACTGCTGGAGCGCGCGGTGCAGCATCGGGCCGCGCCAGACCACCGGGGCGTTGCCCGGGGTGAACATGCCGATGGAGATCACCTTCACGCCGTTGGCCGACGGCGGCATGATCATGTTCTCGACCTGGGTGGGACGGCCGTCCGCGCCCAGCATCCGGGGCACCGAGTGGCCGTAGATGTCGGCGTCCACCACGCCGACCTTCAGACCGTCGGCCGCCATCGCCGCCGCCAGGTTGACCGTCACCGAGGACTTGCCGACACCGCCCTTGCCGGAGGCGACCGCGTACACCCGGGTCAGCGAGCCGGGCTTGGCGAACGGCACCTCGCGCTCGGCGGTGCCGCCGCGCAGCGAGGAGGCCAGCTCCTTGCGCTGCTCGTCGCTCATCACGTCCAGCTCGACGGCGACCCCGGTGACGCCCTCGACACGCGACACGGCGTCCCGGACGTTCGCGGTGATCGTCTCGCGCATCGGGCAGCCCGCGACCGTCAGATAGACCGCCACCGCGACCGTGCCGTCCGCCGCGATCTCCACCGATTTGACCATGCCGAGGTCGGTGATGGGGCGGTGGATCTCGGGGTCGTTCACCGTGGCGAGCGCGGCGCGGACCGCGTCCTCGCTGGGCGCTGCGCCTTGGGGCGTGTCGGTAGCCATACCGAAATACTACGGCCGCGCGAAGCGCGTCCTAAAGGGGCGGTGGTCGGGCGACGGGTGGGCGTACGGCGACCGAGGGGGCCTCCGGAAAGGCCGGTCGGCGGTCGTGTTCGTCACTCCGGCGCGGGCCGGCTCCCGCCCTGCCGTACGCGACCCGGCCCTACTCCCGCCGCCGGTACTCCCCGTCGCTCTCCGCGTCCATCAGCTGACGCAGCTCCAGCTCTTTGAGCACATCTTGGAGTTCGGAGCGGATCCAGTCGCGGGTGGCCACCTCGCCCAGGCCCAGCCGGAGCGCCGCCACCTCACGGGTCAGGTACTCGGTGTCGGCGATGGCGCGCTCGTTCTGCTTGCGGTCCTGTTCGCGGGTGACCCGGTCCCGGTCGTCCTGCCGGTTCTGCGCGAGCAGGATCAGCGGGGCCGCGTAGGACGCCTGGAGCGAGAGCATCAGCGTCAGGAAGATGAACGGGTACTTGTCGAAGCGCAGATGGTCGGGCGCGGCGACGTTCCAGATGATCCACACCACGATGATCACCGTCATCCAGACGATGAAGCGGCCGGTCCCCAGGAAGCGGGCGATCTTCTCCGACAGCCGCCCGAACGCCTCCGGGTCGTACTCCGGCAGCAGGCTGCGGCGCGGCGTGCGGGGCTGGTCCAGGCGCACGCGGGGGCGCCCGCCGCCCACTCCGGACCCGGGCGTCGCACTCAGCGCCCGCGCGCGCTCCTTGACACCGTCCCGTTCCTCAGCGCCCATCGTCCGGCTCTCCCTCCCGGTCCGCCGCCGCGCCGGGCGGGCCGTGCATCTCCGCCTCGCGCCAGTCCTCGGGCAGCAGATGGTCCAGTACGTCGTCGACGGTCACCGCGCCCAGCAGCGAGCCGCTCTCGTCCACGACCGGCGCCGCGACCATGTTGTACGTGGCCAGATAGCTGGTCACCTCGTTCAGCGGGGTGTCCGGCGGGAGCGGCGGCAGATCGGTGTCGGCGATGGAGCTGACGAGCGTGAACGGCGGGTCGCGCAGCAGCCGCTGGAAGTGCACCAGGCCCAGGTACTTGCCGGTCGGCGTCTCGTCCGGCGGCCGGCACACGTACACCTGCGCGGCCAGTGAGGGCGAGAGGTCCGGGTCGCGCACCCGGGCCAGCGCGTCCGCGATCGTCGCGTCCGGCCGCAGCACGATCGGCTCGGTCGTCATCAGGCCGCCCGCGGTGCGCTCCTCGTACGCCATCAGGCGCCGTACGTCCGCCGCGTCGTCCGGCCGCATCAGACCGAGCAGCCGTTCCTTCTCCTCCTCCGGCAGCTCGGAGAGCAGGTCGGCGGCGTCGTCCGGGTCCATCGCCTCCAGGACGTCGGCGGCCCGCTCCTCCGCGAGCTTGCCCATGATCTCGACCCGGTCGTCCTCCGGCAGCTCCTCCAGGACGTCCGCCAGCCGGTCGTCGTCCAGCGCGGCGGCCACCTCGCCGCGCCGCTTGGGCGTCAGGTGGTGCAGGGCGCTGGCCAGGTCGGCCGGGCGCAGCTGGTCGAAGGTGGCGAGCAGGTTCTCCGCGCCCTGCCCGTGCTCCTCCAGCGAGAACCCGGTGACGGCCGACCACTCGACCGTCAGTGTTTCTCCCTTACGACGAAGGGCCCCGCCCTTCCCCTTCCGCACGAAGACCTTCTCGATCTCCCAGTCGCGGCGGGCCGGCAGCTGGGTGATGCCGATGTCGAGGACGGTGGCCTCCTCGTCCGTCTCGACCAGCCGCACCCGGCGGTCCAGCAGCTCGCCGAGGACCAGCGTCTCCGAGGCGCGCTGTTCGAAGCGCCGCATGTTGACCACGCCGGTGGTGATGACCTGGCCGGACTCCACGCCCGTCACCCGGGTCATCGGCAGGAAGATCCGGCGGCGGCTGATCACCTCGACGACCAGGCCCAGCAGCCGGGGCGGCCGGCCGCCGACCCGCAGCAGCGCCACCAGGTCGCGCACCCGGCCGACCTGGTCGCCGTTGGGGTCGAAGACGGCGACGCCCGAGAGATGCGAGACGAACACCCGGGGGGTGACCACCGCCATGCCGAGTGCCTCCGCTTCCGTTCCGCCGCCGCCGGGTCCCGGCCGCCGCGTCGCCACGGCCGCGCCCGTTCCTGCCTCGCGTTACGTGTTGCCGCTCCTCCGCAGGTGAAGCGTCCCGCGGAGCCTTGATCCGAATTCAGGCTAACGTGCACCGGCCGGTGCCGCCCGGGTGGGAAGGGCCGTACGGTGTCCACCACGTACTCCGCCGTACGGCGTGCCCGGCCCCGGGTACGCTGCCGTACTGCCGCCGAGGTCATCCGTATCAGGAAGCAGAGCCGTCGTGACCACATATCCCTCGGCAGGCCCCGTCCGGGCCTGCTCCCGCCGCCCGGCCGCATCGCACCGCAGGCGCGGGGCGGCGCTGACGGCGGCGGTGTGCGCGGTGCTCGCCGGAGCGCTGGCGGGCTGCGCGGCCGAGGACCCGGACGCCGGTACGAACGGGGTCGGCAAGCTGCCCGCCGACCAGATCCAGACCAAGGCGCAGACGGCCGCCCGCGGTGCCGGAACGGTACGGCTGGCCGGCAACCTGGTGAGCCAGGGCCGTACGTACAAGCTCGACATGCGGCTCGGGCAGAACGGCGCCCAGGGCCAGCTGTCCACCAAGGCCGCCACCTTCCAGCTGCTGCGGGTCGGCGACGCGCTGTACCTGAAGGCGGACGCCGGCTTCTGGGAGCGCGAGAAGGGCGCCGCCCCTTCGAAGAACGACGGGACGGCCGCCTCCAAGCTCATCGGCAAGTACGTGAAGGTGCCCGCCTCCGACCCGGTCTACCAGCGCTTCAGCGGCTTCACCGACAAGAGCACGCTGCTGAGCAGCCTGCTCGGCCTGCACGGCAAGCTGACCGCCGGCGAACGCGGCGCCGTGGACGGCACCCGCACCATCCGCATAGCCGCCGCCCAGGGCAGCGGCGGCACGCTCGACGTCTCCCTCGAAGGCAAGCCGTACCCGCTGCGGCTGCGCCGCGCGGGCGGCGCCGGGGAGGTGCGGCTCACCGACTGGGGCAAGCCGGTGGACCTGCGGGCGCCGGCGGCGGACCAGGTGATCGACTACGGGAAGTCGATCACGATCGGGGACTAGATCAACGGCTGGACCGGCGGGCGGGGCGTATCCATCGGATCGGCCAGGCGCCGCAAGTCCCGGTCCGGGACCCCGCCGCCCCTCACCCCTTCCGCTTCCTCCGCAGGAGCTTCGGGAGGGCCGCCGGCATCGGCCGGCGGGTGGTGGCCGGGGTGGGGAGGGGCACGGCAGCCTGGGAGGAGTCGTCGAAGTCCGTGTGGGCCGCGGCCTCCGTGACCGGGGCCAGCTTCAGGACGCGGCATTCGCGCGCCCAGCGCCGCGGCATCGTCTCCGCGTCCGGCGCGTTCAGCCGCTTGCCCTTGAGGTCCTCCACGGCGGCCTGCCACGCCTCGCCGTCCGGTGCCAGCTCGCTGACCCGGGCCTGCCAGCTGACCAGCCGGCCGCCCTTGTCCTTGCTGCGTACGGTGACGGTCGCGGTGCCGCCGTCCACCAGGCCGAGGTCGTGCAGCGGCTGCTCGTCGGCGGGTCCGGCGGCCCGGCCCGTACCGTCGCCGTCCGTGCCGACCACGCACGCGGCGCCGTCGTGCCAGACGTGCCACAGGGCCCGCGCCGGGCCGGTGGCACCCCGTACCCAGATGAGGCCGGACTTCTTCGTGGCCTCTTCGATGAGCGCGCGGTCCAGCAGCGCCTGCGACACGGTCTCCGTCATGGGATCAGCCTAATGGGGTCCGGGCGGGCCGCCCGGACCGCCGGGCGTCACAGCCAGCCGTTGCGCTTGAAGCCGCGGTGGATGCCGAAGCAAATGGCGACCGTGACCAGCAGGACCAGCGGGTAGCCGTACTTCCACTTCAGCTCGGGCATGTACTCGAAGTTCATGCCGTAGATCCCGGCGATCATCGTGGGCACCGCGAAGATAGCCGCCCACGAGGTGATCTTGCGCATGTCCTCGTTCTGCGCCACCGTCGCCTGCGCCAGATTGGCCTGGAGGATCGAGTTGAGCAGGTCGTCGAAGGAGAGCACCTGCTCGGTGACCCGGGCCAGGTGGTCGGCCACGTCCCGGAAGTACTTCTGGATGTCGGTGTCGATCAGCCGCATCGGCCGCTCGCTGAGCACCTGCATCGGCCGCAGCAGCGGCGACACGGCCCGCTTGAACTCCAGTACCTCGCGCTTGAGTTGGTAGATCCGCCCGGCGTCGCCGCCCTTCGCCGAGCCCTTGCCGCCCGCGCCCTTGCCGTCGGAGCCGGAGCTGAAGACGTCGATCTCCACCTCGTCGATGTCGTCCTGCATCGCCCCGGCCACCGCGATGTAGCCGTCCACGACCTGGTCGGCGATGGCGTGCAGCACCGCGGAGGGGCCCTTGCCCAGCAGCTCGGGGTCGTCCTGGAGGCGGTGGCGCAGCGCGCGCAGCGAGCCCTGGCCGCCGTGCCGCACGGTCACGATGAAGTCCCGGCCGGTGAAGCACATCACCTCGCCGGTCTCCACCACCTCGCTGGTGGCGGTCAGCTCCGCGTGCTCCACGTAGTGGACCGTCTTGAAGACGGTGAACAGGGTGTCGTCGTAGCGCTCCAGCTTGGGCCGCTGGTGGGCGTGGACGGCGTCCTCCACCGCCAGCGGGTGCAACCCGAACTCCCGTGCGATCTCGGCGAATTCCGCCTCGGTGGGCTCGTGCAGCCCGATCCAGGCGAAGCCGCCGTCGGCCCGCACGCCCGCCATCGCCTGGGACGGCGTGACGTGGTCGCTGACGCGCCGGCCGTCGCGGTAGACGCCGCAGTCCACGATGGCGCTGTTGGTGTGGGCGGACGCGCGGAGGTCGCTGTCGTACTTGTACGGGGAGTCCTCGCGCCGCCGGGACGGGCGGACGGCGGCACGCAGGTCGCGGATCATCGACATGGGCAGGCTCCTTCACGGGCCGGCCGCCAGCCGCGGGCGCGCGGCGTAACGCTGCCCGGAACGTGGACGTACGCGTCGGCGCTGGCCATACGTCCGCAAAGCGGGCGGCGCTCCGTGCGCAGGTCTGACGGCAGTTCGCAGAAAACACGGAAACGAGAGTCGAAGGCGCTCTTCCGTCATCTGCTTCCGGCGCAAAGGAATGTCGCGGGTTTCACCGCGGGCGGCGGGGGTACGGAAGCCCCTGGATCAAGAAAGCCGCTGGGCGCGCGGGGAGATGACGGGAGAACTGTCGGTACTGCACGGTCGACTTGGATCCACCGCAGCCCCACCTCCTCCGGCCGGTCCCCGCTGGGGGACGAACGTCATTCCCTGACCAGACGGCAAGGCTATCAGCCGCCGGAACCGATCCGGCGCGCCTTTGCCCGTTCCATACGATCGCCTCACGCATGCCCCTGCGCCGCCCCGTGCCCGGCCGCCGGGCGGCGGCGGCCGGGCCCGCGCCCCGGCCTATGCTCGCGGCATGTCTGACGTTCTTGAGCTGGTCGAAGCCCGTTTGCGTACGACCCTGGGCGAGCCGGACGCGCGCGCCGCCGTCACCTTTCTCGGCACCGACCGGATCGAGGTGCTGCGCTTCCTCGGCGGCGGCCCGGACGGCGATCTCGTGCGCTATGTCACCCTCGGAATGTCGGACCGGCCGATGACCGACCCCACGGCGGTGCTGGCCGACCCCGTGCGCGGCCCGCGCGCCGAACTGGTGCTCTCGGTGCGTGCCGGGCGCGCCGACACCGACAAGGCCCTTCGCGCACTCGCCGTGCTCGCCGCGTCCCCGCAGGTCGAGGGTGTGATCGTGGCGCCGGGCGCGTCGCTGGACGTGGGGGAGCCGCTGTGGCCCGGCGCGCCGTTCACCTCCGTACTGGTCGCGGAGTCCGGCGGTCTGATCGAGGACCTGGAGCTGGACGCGCCGCTGGACCCGGTCCGCTTCCTGCCGCTGTTGCCGATGACGCCCAACGAGGCCGCCTGGAAGCGGGTGCACGGCGCTGAGGCGCTCCAGGAGCGGTGGCTCAAGGGCGGGACGGACCTGCGCGATCCGCTGCGTACGGGGGTGTCGCTGGCGTAGGGCGGCGGGTGCGCGGGGACCGGCGCCGGCGTACGGGCGGGCGTGACGGCGTACGGCGCGCCGCCCGGGCTGGGTGGCGCGCCGCACCGTGGCACTGAGGGCCCGTCAGTTGGCGAAGGCGGACACGCCGTCCTCCGCGGCGTGCCGCGGCTCCAGCTCGTGCGCCCGCAGGGTCAGCGCCCGGCGCCGTACGGCCACGATGCCCGCGCCGACCAGCGCCGCCAGCGCCGCGACCACGAACGGGATGTGCGCGTCGGTCCACTCCTCGATCTTCGGCGCCAGGAACGGCGCCGCCGCGGCGGCGAACCAGCGCACGAAGTTGTAGCCCGCGCTCGCCACCGGGCGCGGCGCGTCGGAGACGCCGAGGGCCAGTTCGGTGAAGACGGTGTTGTTCAGGCCGATGAAGGCGCCGGACAGGATCGTGCAGACGACGGCGGTGGTGTGGTTGCCGTACCCGAGCACCAGCAGGTCCGCGGCGAGCAGCACCAGCGAGCCGCCCAGCACCCTCAGCGACCCGAAGCGCTCCTGGACGCGCGGCGCCACCAGCACGGAGAAGACGGCGAGCAGCACACCCCAGGCGAAGAACACACCGCCGGACTTGTACGGGCTCATGTCCAGCACGAACGGCGTGAAGGCCAGCACCGTGAAGAACGCGTAGTTGTAGAAGAACGCGGAGACGGCGGCGGAGGCCAGACCGCCGTGGCCGAGCGCCTTGAGCGGGTCCAGTACGGACGTCTTGCGGGCCGGGCGGGGCTGCTCCTTCAGGAACACGGTGATCGCGATGAAGCCGATGGCCATCAGAACGGCGGTGCCGAAGAAGGGATAGCGCCACTTCATGTCGCCGAGGACCGCGCCGAGCAGCGGCCCGCAGGCCATGCCGAGGCCGAGCGCCGATTCGTACAGCAGGATCGCCGCGGCGCTGCCCCCGGCCGCCGCACTGACGATCACGGCGAGCGAGGTGGAGACGAACAGCGCGTTGCCGAGCCCCCAGCCGGCCCGGAAGCCGACCAGCTCGCCCACCGAGGAGGACGTGCCGGACAGCGCCGCGAAGACCACCACCAGCGCCAGCCCGGCCAGCAGCGTCTTGCGACCGCCGATCCGGCTGGAGACGAAGCCGGTGACCAGCATGGCGACCGCGGTGATCAGGAAGTAGGAGGTGAACAGCAGGGAGACCTGGCTGTTGGAGGCGTGGAGCCCCTTGGCGATCGAGGGGAGGATCGGGTCGACGAGGCCGATGCCCATGAAGGCCACGACCGAGGCGCCGGTCGTGGCCCACACGGCCATCGGCTGGCGCAGGATGCTGGTGCCGCCCTCGTCGAACGGATCCTCACCGCCGCCGCTGTCGCTTGCCCGCATGCCGCTGTCCCTTCCTGCTCGTCGGTTTCCGCCCCAGCGGAACGTTGCTGTATACATACAATAAGTTAGCCTCCCTAAAGAGTGCAAGCTACAACTACTACTGGTCCATGCCCGGCCGGGGCTCCGGATGGGTGATCGTCCTTGACGCGGCGCCCGGCCCGGAGGACCGTGGGGCTCTATGAGGGGCGAACCCAGTTGCCCGAAGTGCGGTGGCCGGGTGCGGGCGCCCGGTCTCTTTGCCGACTCCTGGCAGTGCGGCGTGCACGGCACCGTGCACCCGCTGCAACCGGTCGTCCCGCCCAGCGTCGAAGCACTGGCCGTGGTGGTGCGCCGCGCCTGCGTACCGGTGTGGATGCCGTGGCCGCTGCCCGTCGGCTGGCTGTTCACGGGCGTGGCCTGCGCGGGCGACGACCGCAGCGGCGGCCGCGCCACCGCCGTGGCCTGCTCGGGGCCCGGTCCGCTCGGCGGCCCCGGCGAACTGCTGCTGATCGCCGAGGAACTGGGCGTCGGCCTCGGCGCACGCTACGCGGGCATCGACGGCCCCGACCCCGGCCCCCACATGTGCGTGAACAAACCGCCCCATGTGAAAGTGCTGGCCGCCGGACGCCCGACCCCGCTGTGGCACGTCGAGGGAGCTCCCGAGGACCGCGCGGTCTTCGCCGGGGAGGCGCGCGGCCTGTGGCTGTGGGCCGTGGTCTGGCCCGCCGAGTCCGGCCTGCTGCTCTACGACGAGCTGGTCCTCACCGACCTGCGGGACGCGGGCGCCGAGGTGGATCTGCTGCCTTGTGGGGCGCTCTCACCGCGGTTGCTTGCTTGAGAGGGCGCCCGGTCTCCGGGTTCTTCTGCGGACGCCGATTCTCCGTTGCCTTTACGGGCTCCTGCTCTCCCTGTCTACGGGCGGCTGCCTGCTCGACCTGCCTACGGGCGGCTGCCTGGGCGGCGACGAGTCCCAGCGGCTCGCGACGGCCTGCCGTGAGGTGCCGCCCGGGCCGTACGGCGCCATGCGGACAGCCTCCCGCGCCCGGAGTTCCGGGCAGGGGCCGACCACCAGGCCGGCGGCTTTCCGCGCGGTGTGTGACGGAGCCCGCGCGTGCGTGCGTTCGAGGGGGCGGTGGGCGGCCGGTATTCTTCTGACGTCCCCCTGGCCCGCCCCGTAGCAGTCTGGAGTTCCGCGTCGTGCGCATCGACCTGCACACCCACTCCACTGCTTCCGACGGTACGGACACCCCCGCCGAGCTGGTGCGCAACGCCGCCGCGGCCGGGCTGGACGTCGTCGCGCTGACTGATCACGACTCCGTGGGCGGGTACGCCGAGGCCAGGGCCGCGCTGCCGGCCGGGCTCACGCTGGTCACCGGCGCCGAGCTGTCCTGCCGCGTCGGCGGCGTGAGCATGCACATGCTGGCGTACCTCTTCGATCCCGACGAGCCCGAACTCGCCCGCGAGCGGGAGCTGGTCCGCGACGACCGGGTGCCGCGCGCCCAGGGCATGGTCGCCAAGCTCCGGGAGCTGGGCGTCCCGGTCACCTGGGAGCAGGTGGCGCGGATCGCCGGGGACGGCGCGGTGGGCCGTCCGCACGTCGCCGCCGCGATGGTGGAACTGGGCGTCGTCGAGACCGTCTCCGACGCCTTCACCCCGCAGTGGCTCGCCAACGACGGACGGGCCTACGTCGACAAGCACGAGCTGGACCCGTTCGATGCGATCCGCCTGGTCAAGGCCGCCGGCGGGGTCACCGTCTTCGCGCACCCGCTGGCGGTCAAGCGGGGGCGGACCATCCCCGAGAGCGTCATCGCCGAGCTGGCGGCGGCCGGGCTGGACGGTATCGAGGTGGACCACATGGAACACGACGACGCCGCGCGGGCGCGCCTGCGCGGCCTCGCCGCCGACCTCGGCCTGCTGACCACCGGCTCCAGCGACTACCACGGCAGCCGCAAGACCGTCGCGCTCGGCGAGTACACCACCGACCCCGAGATCTACGGAGAGATCGTGCGCCGCGCGTTCGGCGCCTTCCCCGTGCCCGGCGCGGGCGGCTGACCCGTACCGCGTTCCGGCCGACCGGTCCGTACCCGCGCTCCGCGCCCGGCAGGTGATCACCTCGCCGCGCCCTGCCCGGGCCGCGCCGCGGCCGGGAAGTGGTTGCCGGGACACGTCTGCCGGGGCGCGCCTGCCGGCTCGTACGCCCGGCGCGTGCTTGTCCGTGCGCTCGCTTGAGCTTCCCCGCTCCCCCTGGCGCGCCTTCCCGTCATCCCTCCTCGCTACCTCCGCTCGCTACGCCCTTCGTCCTGCCCGCCGCCCTCCACCCGCTTTTCCCGCTCTCCCGTACCACCTCCCGCAAGGCCATCACCGTGTTCGACTTCGCTGTCTTCAGCACCCTTTTCGTCACCCTGTTCGTGATCATGGACCCGCCGGGGATCATCCCGATCTTCCTCGCCCTCAGCTCCGGCCGCCCCGCCAAGGTCCAGCGCAAGATGGCCTGGCAGGCCGCCACCGTCGCGTTCTGCGTCATCGCCGTCTTCGGGCTCTTCGGCGAGCAGATCCTCGGCCGGCTGCACATCACGCCGCCCGCGCTGATGATCGCGGGCGGGCTGCTGCTCCTGCTGGTCGCGCTCAGCCTGCTGACCGGCAAGTCGGAGCAGCCGACGCAGACCAAGGACGTCAACGTGGCGCTGGTGCCGCTGGGCATGCCGCTGCTGGCCGGGCCGGGCGCGATCGTCTCGGTGATCCTGGCGGTGCAGCACGCGGACGGGTTCAGCGGCGAGGTGTCCGTATGGGCGGCGATCGTCGCCATCCACGTGGTGCTCTATCTCGTGATGCGCTTCTCGCTGGTGATCATCCGGGTGATCAAGGACGGCGGTGTGGTGCTGGTGACCCGGCTCGCCGGCATGATGCTCTCCGCGCTCGCGGTGCAGCAGATCATCAACGGCGTCATGCAGGTGGTGCACGGCGGCTGACGGCCGCAGGCCCGTACCGCTTACCAGGGCCCGCACACGCGAAGCGCCCCGCGCGAAGTGATTCGTGCGGGGCGCTCCGTGCGCCGGTCATGACGCGTTACCTCACGCGTCCATGAGTGACGCGGTGTGGGTCATCGGGCGGCGGTATCGGCTGGGCGGATGTAGATGCGCTGGCCGACTGCGGCGGCCTGCTGCACGATCCGGTTGACGGAGGCGGCGTCCACGACGGTGCTGTCCACGGCGGTGCCGTCGACATCGTCCAGGCGCATGATCTCGAAGCGCATAACGGCTTCTCCCTTCGTCTGATCCTCCTGAGGAGAACTTTTGCTGTTGTACGGGGTACGCGTGAGGCGTCGCTGCCTGGCGTGCCCAGTGGGTACAACGACATGCTGCCTGCAATCATTCCCTACGCTAAAGAAAATTTTCGGCCGTCTAAATACTGGTGGGTAGTGAGAGCGGTTGTGCGCGCTGAGTGACCGGCCGGACAATGGGCCCGTATGAACGACGACGTGCGGCCCACCGGCCCCCCACCCGACCTCACCGCCGTGCTCGCGGGCATCGAGCGGACGAACGAGCTGCTCACACGGGTGCTCGCGGAGGTCGCCACCACCCCGTCCACCCACGCCGCCTTCGTCGACGCGGGCTATGTGTACGCCGCCGCCGGGCGGCTGGTCGCCGGGACGGAGGACCGGCGGGCCTTCGAACTGGACGCCGAGGGCCTGATCGAGGCGTTCATCGACAAGGCCCGCACGATCTTCCCGGACAGCCGGCTGCTGCGCGTCTACTGGTACGACGGCGCCCGGCGCCGCATCCACACCGCGGAACAGCAGCGCGTCGCCGAGCTGCCCGACGTCAAGGTCCGGCTCGGCAACCTGAACGCGAACAACCAGCAGAAGGGCGTCGACTCGCTGATCCGCTCCGACCTGGAGTCACTGGCCCGGCACCGCGCGATCAGCGACGCGGTGCTCATCGGCGGCGACGAGGACCTGGTCTCGGCGGTGGAGGCGGCGCAGGGGTACGGCGCCCGGGTGCACCTGTGGGGCATCGAGGCGGTCGGCGGGCGCAACCAGGCCGAGCCGCTGCTGTGGGAGGTGGACAGTCAGCGCACCTTCGACCTGGAGTTCTGCAAGCCTTACGTGACCCGGCGGGCCGTCGCGTTCGAGGGCGGGGACCCGGTGGCCGACGGCAGCGGCGGCCTGCCGCCCACCCGCGACGAGGTGCGTTTCGTCGGCGCGCAGGTCGCCGCCCGCTGGCTCGCCGAGCGCGGCGCCCCCTGGGTCACCGAGCTGCTGCCCGGCCACCCGTACCTGCCCGGTGCCGTCGACCAGGAGCTGCTGACCACTGCCGAGGCCCTGCTCGGGCACTCGCTGCGCGGGCACGCGGACCTGCGCCGGGCGCTGCGGGACGGCTTTTGGGAGCACGTACGGGCGCAGGGATAGGGGCGTGCGCGCGGGAGTGGTGTGGGGGTGTACGCGCGGGGGTGCGGCCGGAGGCCGGTTGTCCGGCTAGCGGTCCGTCGCGCGGTCCGTTGTCCGGCTAGCGGTCTGTCGCGCGGTCCGCGTCGTGCCAGAACGCGGCGAGTGCCGCGGCCGTCTCGGCCGGGCGCTGTGCGTTGGGGGAGTGCTCCGCGCCCTCGACCACCGTACGGCGGGCCCCCAGCCGCTCGGCCATCGAGTCCATCTCCGACACCGGCCAGACGTAGTCCGCCGTGCCCGACACGACGTGCTTGGGCAGCGGTACGGCGGCCAGCTCCGCCACCCGGTCCGGCTCCGCGATCATCTGCCGTCCGGTGGCGGCCAGCTGCCGCGGCGCGGTGTTCATCCAGCGCCGGTGCAGGAACGCGCCGATCTCGGGCGGGGTGGCGGCGTCCTCCGCCTCCGGCGGGTCGAGGTCGCGCATGGCCAGCCAGACCGACTGCATGTCCATCCGCCCGAGGGCGTCGATGAGCATCCGTACCCGGGCCTGCTGGGCCTCGACGATGGCGCCCGGACCGGAGCTCATGACGGTCAGGGAACGGAACGGCGCGGCGTCGCGCAGGACGGCGGTACGGGACACGAGTCCGCCGAAGGAGTGGCCCAGGAGGTGCACCGGGCCGGCGTCCAGGGCGCGGGCCTGGGCGTGTATGTCCTGCGCCAACTCGCTCAGCGCGTAAGCGGATTCGTCGTCCGGGCCGGGTGTCTCGTGCTGTCCCCGGCCGTCCACGGCCACCACCCGGAATCCCGCGGCGGCCAGCGGTTCCAGAAGGCCGATGAAGTCCTCCTTGCTGCCGGTGAAGCCCGGCACGAGGAGCGCGGTCCCGGCCGGTGTCCCGTCGGGACGGGCGTCGTGCACAGCGAACTCGCCGCGCTCGGTGACGAGTCGGCGTGCGCGGGCGCACGCGGGCAAGGTGAGGGTGGGCGGCTTGCTCATGGGACGAGGCTATCGGGGGGCGCGCGGGGGCCGCCGGGCGCGGGCGCGCACGCCGACGGCCCGGCCCCGCGCGCTGCGGGAAACCGAGCCGTCGGCGTGTGCGGGATCAGCCCTCGGCAGGGGCCTCCGCGGTGACCTTCTTGGCCGCCGTCTTACGGGTGCGCCGGGGCTTGGCCGGCGCCTCGTCCGCGGCCGGGGCCGCCTCGGCCTTCGCCGCGGTGGCCTTGCGGGTGCGCCGGGGCTTCGCCGGAGCCTCCTCCGCCGACGGCTCGGCAGCTTCGGCAGTGGCCTCGGCCTTTTTGGCGGCGGTCTTGCGGGTGCGGCGCGGCTTGGCCGGGGCCTCTTCCGCGACCGCCTCAGCGGCCTCGGCGGTGTCGACCGCGGCTTCCGCCTTCTTGGCGGCCGTCTTACGGGTACGCCGCGACTTGGCAGCCGCCTCGTCCGCGACCGTCTCCGCCACCGCCTGCGTGCCTTCGGCGGCATCGACGGCCGCCTCGGCCTTCTGGGCCGCCGTCTTGCGGGTGCGACGCGGCTTCGCAGGCGCGTCCTCCGCGACGGGCTCGGCGGCCTCGGCAGCCGTCTCGGTCTTCTTGGCGGCCGTCTTACGGGTGCGGCGCGGCTTGGCCGGAGCCTCCTCCGCAGCCGTCTCCGCGACGGCCTCCGTGCCCTCGGCGGTCTCGACCGCGGCCTCGGCCTTCTTGGCCGCCGTCTTGCGCGTACGGCGCGGCTTGGCCGGGGCCTCTTCCGCGACCGCCTCAGCGGCCTCGGCGGTGTCGACCGCGGCTTCCGCCTCCTTGGCGGCGGCCGTCTTGCGGGTGCGGCGCGGCTTCGCCTGCGCTTCCTCCGCGACCGTCTCCGCCGCGGATTCAACGGCTTCGGCAGCCGTCTCGGTCTTCTTGGCAGCGGTCTTACGGGTACGGCGGGGCTTGGCCGGGGCCTCGTCCGCGACCGTCTCCGTAACGGCCTCCGGGGCAGCCGCCACGCTCTCCGCCGTCTCCACGGCGGTCTCCGCCGCGGGCTTGGCGCTGCGCGTACGGCGGCGCGGCTTCGCGGGGGCCTCGGCCTCGGCGGGCTCGGTGACGGCGGGCGCCTCCGTGATGACCGTGGTCTCGGCGGTGGCCTGGGCCGGGACCTTCACGGTCGCGGCGGGATCCTCGGCCGTGTCCACGGCGACGGCGGCCGTCGTACCGGCGGCCTCCGCCTTGGCGGCGCCGTTCGCGCCACCTCGCGTACGGCGGCGGCGCGGCTTGGACGGCGCCGCGGTGGCGTCGGCCTGCGCGGCCTCGGACGCGATGCCCTCGGCGGCCGGTGCCGCCTCGTCGCGGGCCGGGGTCACGGCGGCGGACGACGCGCCACCGGAACCGCCGCGCGTACGACGGCGGCGGCGCGGCTGGCGCGGCCCGTCCGCGGCGGCGCTGCCGCCCTCGGCCGTACCGGAAGCGGCGGGCGTGCCGGACTCGTCCACCGGCGCTCCGCCGCGCGTGCGCCGGCGCTGGCGCGGCGTACGGGTGCGGCGCGGGCGCTCCTCCTCGACGGCGGGCGCGCCCCGGCGCGGACCGCGGCCACGGCCGCCCGTCTCGCCCAGGTCCTCGACCTCTTCGGCCGCCAGCCCGGCCCGCGTACGCTCCGCGCGCGGCAGGATGCCCTTGGTGCCTTCGGGGATCTCCAGCAGCTCGTAGAGGTGCGGGGAGGTGGAGTACGTCTCCTCCGGCTCGTCGAACGGCAGGTCCAGCGCCTTGTTGATCAGCTTCCAGCGCGGGATGTCGTCCCAGTCGACCAGCGTGACCGCGGTGCCCTTGGCGCCCGCGCGGCCGGTCCGGCCGATGCGGTGCAGATAGGTCTTCTCGTCCTCGGGGGTCTGGTAGTTGATGACGTGCGTCACACCCTCGACGTCGATGCCGCGGGCGGCGACGTCGGTGCACACCAGCACGTCGACCTTGCCGTTGCGGAACGCGCGCAGCGCCTGCTCGCGCGCCCCCTGGCCGAGGTCGCCGTGCACCGCGCCGGCCGCGAAGCCGCGGCGGGTGAGCTGCTCGGCGATGTCGGCGGCGGTCCGCTTCGTACGGCAGAAGATCATCGCCAGGCCGCGGCCGTCCGCCTGGAGGATGCGGGCGACCATCTCCGGCTTGTCCATCGAGTGGGCACGGAAGACGTGCTGCTTGATGTTGGCGACGGTCTTGCCCTCGTCGTCCGGCGCGGCGGCGCGGATGTGCGTGGGCTGCGACATGTAGCGGCGGGCCAGGCCGATGACCGCGCCCGGCATGGTCGCGGAGAACAGCATGGTCTGGCGGCGCACCGGCAGCATGTTGATGATGCGCTCGACATCGGGCAGGAAGCCCAGGTCCAGCATCTCGTCGGCCTCGTCCAGGACGAGCGCCTTGACGTGCGAAAGGTTCAGCTTCTTCTGGCCCGCCAGGTCCAGCAGCCGGCCCGGGGTGCCGACGACCACGTCGACGCCCTTCTTCAGGGCCTCGACCTGCGGCTCGTACGCGCGGCCGCCGTAGATCGACAGCACCCGTACGTTACGGACCTTGCCGGCGGTCAGCAGGTCGTTGGTGACCTGCTGGCACAGCTCGCGGGTGGGAACCACCACGAGGGCCTGCGGGGCCTCCGTCAGCTGCTCGGGCTCGGCCCGGCCCGCCTCGACGTCCGCGGGGACGGTGACGCGCTCCAGCAGGGGGAGACCGAAGCCCAGGGTCTTGCCGGTGCCGGTCTTGGCCTGGCCGATGACGTCGGAGCCCGACAGGGCCACCGGAAGCGTCATCTCCTGGATGGGGAAGGGGGACGTGATGCCGACGGCTTCCAGGGCCTCGGCGGTCTCGGGGAGAATCCCGAGCTCTCGGAACGTAGACAGAATCTTGCCTCTTCTGTGAGACGCGGCACGAGGCGGCCAAGGGGGTCGTACCGCGCCTCGCACGGTTTCGTACGGGGCCGGCCTCGATCGGCCGGGACGGCGCGGGACCACTGCCTTCGCGCAAGCACTCGAACCGCGAGCGGTGTCCCTCCCGCTGTGCGTACGTCGCGTACGCGCCGCGAAAGAGGGCGGTCGGGTTGGAGCCGATCGGGCCACCGACCGGGCATCCGCATGCGTGGAACAACCCACCGATACTCGGCGGGCGCATTACCACCATACCCCGGATGGCCACACGTGTGTCCGGGCAATCGTTCGGTCGGGTGGGACGGGAGTGGCTGACCAGCCACTTCCCCCCGTTGCGGGGCGGGCTATTGTGCGCTTCATGGAGACGCCTGACAACGCCAAGCAGACCGCCGACGACGCGCAAGAACACACCGGGATCGCCGCCCAGGACTGGGCCGCGGCCTCCGAGGAACCGCAGTACCGGGCCGCCGTCATCGACCTGCTCGGAGCGCTCGCCTACGGGGAGCTGTCCGCCTTCGAGCGGCTCGCGGAGGACGCGAAGCTGGCGCCGACGATGGACGACAAGGCGGAGCTGGCCAAGATGGCGTCGGCCGAATTCCATCACTTCGAGCGGCTGCGGGACCGGCTCGCGGAGATCCAGGCCGAGCCGAACGAGGCCATGGAGCCGTTCGCCGCGGCGCTGGACGAGTTCCACCGGCAGACCGCGCCGTCCGACTGGCTGGAGGGCCTGGTCAAGGCGTACGTCGGCGACTCGATCGCCAGCGACTTCTACCGGGAGGTGGCGGCCCGGCTGGACTCCGACACCCGCGACCTGGTCCTCGGCGTCCTCGACGACACCGGGCACGCGACGTTCGCGGTCGAGAAGGTACGGGCCGCCATCGAGGCCGAGCCGCGCGTCGGCGGGCGGCTGGCGCTGTGGGCGCGGCGGCTGATGGGCGAGGCGCTGTCCCAGGCGCAGCGGGTCGTCGCCGAGCGGGACTCGCTGTCGACCATGCTGGTCGGCGGCGTCGCCGACGGGTTCGACCTGGCCGAGGTCGGGCGGATGTTCTCGCGGATCACGGAGGCGCACACGAAGCGGATGGCTGCGCTGGGCTTGGCCGCGTAACGGCCGCGCAGCGGCCGGGGGGTCGGTTTTGTGGTGGCCGGCCCCCTCCTGGTGCGGGGGTGTCGCCTGCGGCGGGCGTCCTCAAGCGCCGGACGGGCTGATTTTGCTTGGCTCGTCCTCAAGCGCCGGACGGGCTGGATTTGCTTGGCTCGTCCTCAGGCGCCGGACGGGCTGGGTTCGCTTGGCTCGTCCTCAAGCGCCGGACGGGCTGGGTTCGCTTGGCTCGTCCTCAAGCGCCGGACGGGCTGGGTTCGCTTGGCTCGTCCTCAAGCGCCGGACGGGCTGGATTTGCTTGGCTCGTCCTCAAGCGCCGGACGGGCTGGTTTCGCTTCGCTCGTCCTCAAGCGCCGGACCGGCTGGGTTCGCTTCGCTCGTCCTCAAGCGCCGGACGGGCTGATTTCGCTTCGCTCGTCCTCAAGCGCCGGACCGGCTCGATTCGCTTGGCTCGTCCTCAGGCGCCGGGCGAGCTGGTTTGCCTTCGCTCGTTCTCAAGGGCCGGGCGGGCCGGTTCCGCTTGGCCCGTCCTCAGGCGCCGGGCGAGCTGGTTCGGCCGCGCCCGCCCTCAAGCGCCCGGCGGACAGCCCCGCCGCGCCCGCCCTCAGGCACCCGGCGGCCCGTCCCCGTCTCGCCCGCTCTCAGGCGCCGGGCCGGATCGATCTTCCTCCGCCCCTTCTCAAACGCCGGACAAGCTCCGCTCCGCCACCCCTCGCACCAGTCGGCCGCGTGGCCGTACCAGCAGCGACAGCATCGCCGCGCCGAGGCCGGCGGCGGCCAGCAGTGTGTGGATGGAGTGGCCGGGGCCGAGGATGGAGTGGGCGAGGAAGGCGCCGAGGAGGGCTGCGGCGGGGCCGGTTGCCAGGGTCAGGACGCGGGTGGGGAAGCGGCCGGGCAGCCAGTGGGTGGCGGCGAGTGCGATGACGAGTCCGACGAGCACGGAACCGAGAGCTTCCCAGACCATGGTTTATCCCTCCCGCGGTAGCGACCGGTTGGACGACACAAATCGGTCGTAGGCCGTCGTACCCAGCAGGAATGCGCGGCAACCCTCGTCGGCGCACCCGGTCGGCGAAGGGTCTCGTACGACGAGCGGCGGCCCGGAGACGATCTCCCCGGGCCGCCGCTCGTGACGCGTGCGCGCGGGCCTTCCAGGGGCCCGCGGCCGACTACAGCGTGCCGAAACCGACCTTGCGCGTGGTCTGCTCGCCGATTTCCACGTAGGCCAGCCGGTCCGCCGGCACCAGGACCTTGCGGCCGTGCTCGTCCACGAGGCTCAGCAGTTCCGTCTTGCCGCCCAGTGCGTCCGCCACCGCTCGCTCGACGTCCTCGGCGGTCTGCCCGCTCTCCAGAACGATCTCGCGGGGCGCGTGCTGCACGCCGATCTTGACCTCCACGGCTTTGTCCCTCCGACGGTCTCGGTCCCCTTGGCCGGGCCATGGGGCAGGTGCGCGGTGATCCGCGCCGTACCCAGCACACATTAGCCCGGTACGCGGACGGACAGTGACGCCGCGGAGCACGCCCGCAGCGAACACCCGGCGGGCGCGGCGGCCACCGGAGGCTGCCTCGGGTTCCGTCCGGCTCACCGGCCGACGGCGCTCACCGGCCCGTGGCGGAATTCACCGGCCGGCGGCGGAGCTCACCGGCCGGCGGCGGAGCTCACCGGCCCGTGGCGGGGTTCGCCGGCCCACGGCGGCGCTCACCCGCTCGCCGCGGCGCTCACTGCCCGTCGGCGCCGTGCAGCGGGAAGCCCGCGATGCCCTTCCAGGCGAGCGAGGTCAGCAGCTGGACGGCGGTCTCGCGCGGCACGGTGCTCTCCGAGGAGAGCCAGTAGCGCGCGACCACCTGGGAGACGCCGCCCAGCCCGACGGCCAGCAGCATCGACTCGTCCTTGGACAGGCCGGTGTCCTCGGCGATGACCTCGCTGATCGCCTCGGCGCACTCCAGGGAGACCTTGTCCACCCGCTCGCGCACGGCGGGCTCGTTGGTCAGGTCGGACTCGAAGACGAGGCGGAAGGCGCCGCCCGGGTCCTCGACGTACGCGAAGTAGGCGTCCATCGTCGCGGCGACGCGCTGCTTGTTGTCGGTCGTCGAGGCCAGCGCGCTGCGCACGGACTGCAGCAGCGCCTCGCAGTGCTGGTCCAGGAGGGCCAGGTAGAGGTCGAGCTTGCCCGGGAAGTGCTGGTAGAGCACGGGCTTGCTGACGCCGGCGCGCTCGGCGATGTCGTCCATCGCGGCCGCGTGGTAGCCCTGCGCCACGAAGACCTCCTGGGCCGCGCCCAAGAGCTGGTTGCGCCGGGCTCGGCGTGGCAGGCGCGTGCCCCGCGGGCGTGCCGCCTCGGTCTGCTCGATGGCGCTCACGCTGCCTCCCAGGTGTTGTTCCGTCCGCGGCGTACGCACGCGCCGCGCCCGCCATCGTACTTTTGGGTAACCCGGCCGCGCGCGGTCGCGGTCGAGAAAATCTGCCGTCGAACGCTGTGGGAAGCCGACATATGGCCCCAGGTCATCGGTAATCGTCTTCGTCGAGATCCACGACACGGGCCTGCTCGGCGATGTCCGCCTCGTTCGCGGCGGCCGGGTCGATGCCGGTCAGCGGGTCGTCCTGCGCGTGGCCGACGTCGGTGTGCTGTTCGGCGGCGTCCGCCTCCGGCGCCTCGACGTCGAATTCGGCGGCTTCCGTCTCGTCCTCGAAGGTGTCCGGGTCGGTCGGGTCGACGGGCATGGTGGCTCCCTTTCTCTCACGTACTACGGAGGCCAGGGCGAGTGCCCGCACGCGAGCGCTCATCACACGGGTGCCCTTCACGCCCGAGCCTAAGAGAGCGGGTTCCGAAATGCGATGTGGTGTGTGAGCGCGAACACACGATCGGCGGCGTGATCGTCTCGTAACATCGACGCATGTCTTCGACGGAGTCGACCGGATCGCCGGACACCCGCGCCGTGCTCCCGGTGCCCCCGGCGGGCCGTCCCTCGCGGGTCGGCGCGGGGGAGACGGTGCGTTCCGTGAGCCTGCCCGGCCTGACGCTGAGCGTGCGGGGGGTGCCCGGCAAGCGCGCCGGGCTGCCGCCCGCGCTGTACGTCCACGGCCTCGGCGGCTCCTCCCAGAACTGGTCCGCGCTGATGCCGCTGCTCGCCGACCGGGTCGACGGCGAGGCGCTGGACCTCCCCGGCTTCGGCGACGCGCCGCCGCCGGACGACGGCGACTACTCGGTCTCCGCGCAGGCGCGGGCGGTCATCCGCTACCTGGACGCGAGCGGCCGCGGTCCCGTCCACCTGGTGGGCAACTCGATGGGCGGCGCGGCGGTCACCCGCGTGGCGGCGGTCCGCCCGGACCTGGTGCGGACCCTGACACTGATCTCGCCCGCGCTGCCCGAGCTGCGGCCGCAGCTGTCCGCGGTGCCGACCGGGCTGCTCGCGGTGCCGGGCGTGACCCGGCTGTTCAGCAGGCTGACGCGGGACTGGACGCCGGAGCGGCGCACCCGCGAGGTGCTCGCCCTGTGTTACGGCGATCCGGCGCTGGTGACCCCGGACGGCTTCACCGCCGCCGCCGAGGAATACGCACGGCGTCTCGAACTCCCGTACTTCTGGGAGGTGATGACCCGTTCGGCGCGGGGCATCGTCAATGCGTACACGCTCGGCGGGCAGCACAATCTGTGGCGGCAGGCGCAGCGGGTGCTCGCGCCCACGCTTCTCGTCTACGGTGGGCGCGATCGCCTGGTCTCCTTCCGTATGGCACGCCGGGCGGCCGCCGCTTTCCGCGGCTCCCGGCTGCTGACGCTGCCGGAGGCGGGGCACGTGGCGATGATGGAGTGCCCGGAAACGGTGGCGCGGGCCTTCCGCGAGCTGTTGGACGACGAAGCGGCCGCGCGGGGCGCGGCCGGGCCGGACGGGAGCGCCGGGGCGGTACGGTCCGCCGCCGGGGCCGTGTCCGGCGACGTGGGTAGGAGCTGACAGACCGAGTGGGACGTCACAGCCGCCGGGGCCCGGCCGCAACCGCCGGTGACACCTCCGGAATAGCTGAGGTGGACGGCGCGAGCGGGCCCGGCGCGGCTGGTGGCGCCGTACCCGCTCCCGGACCGGGCACGGGCCGCCGGCGCCGCCGCGCGGAAGCCGGAACGGACACGCGTACGGATGCGCGTACGGGTACGGAAACCGGCGCCGGGGCCGACGGCGGTACGTCCGCCGAGGCGGGCGCCGTCCCGGGCGCGCCCCGGGGCGCGTTCGCGCACGGAGCGTTCCGGCCGATGCCGCAGCAGCGCGCGCCCGAGCACGGGCCCGCGCAGGGCGCACTCCGGTACGGATTCGGGCACCCCGCGCCCGGGCACGGACCGGCGCGCACGTCGGCACGCAACCCGGTTCCGGGAACGCCACAGGCCACCCCGCAGCCCCCTCAGGGCCCACCGCGTGTGCCGCGCCCGCGCGGCGGCCCCCCAACGACGCCCTCCGCTCCCTCCGGCTCGGCCACCCCGGCACACGGATTCACCCCCTTCGGCAACGACACCGGCGAGGGCGCCGCGGCCCGGCCCGCCCCCGAACCGGCCGCCGGCGGCGCAGCACCGAGCGGCCCGTCCGCAGCCCCCAGCAGCCCATCGGCTCCCCACGGCCCCACCACCACGGGCGCCGGACCGCTCGGAGCGCCGCTCGCCGCCCAGGGCCGCATCCCGGCGCCACGCCAGGACTACGTGGACGCCTTCGACCGGATGCCGGCCGGACAGCGGCCCGACGGTCTTGAGGACGTGGACGACGATGTGTTCGCGGCCGGCGCCCCGGGACGCGGACCGGTGCGTCCCGCCGGGCGGCCGGGGGCCTTCGGGCACGCGGCCGACGGGGCGCACGGCGAACCGTACGAGCCGTACGAGGACATGGACCTGGGCGAACTCGACGCCGAGGGGCGCCGGTCCGACCCCGGCAAGAAGGGCGCCAAGGGCCGTACGTTCACCGGCGTCGCCGCGGCGGCCGTGACGACCGTGCTCGCGGTCGTGGTGGCCGGGCAGGTCGCCGAGCAGCAGCAGGACGACGGCAAGCCGCAGGCGCTGGGCGAGGGGGACCGTGCGGCCGACGGCGCCGGGGCCTCGCGCTCGCAGGCGCGGCCGACGCAGCAGGCGGCCCCCGCCACGTACGACCAGAAGATGGCGCAGGTCTTCCCGCTGGACGAGAAGCTGACGGCCTCCGGGCGGTTCGAGCCGGCCGGCGGGGACGCCAAGGCGCCCGGCCACGGCCGGGTCTGGCGCTACCGGGTCGACGTCGAGGCGGGCATGGGCCTCGACGGGCAGCTGTTCGCCGACGCGGTGCACAAGACCCTCAACGACGAGCGGAGCTGGGCGCACGGCGGACAGCGCACCTTCGAGCGGGTGGGTTCCGGCCGCGCCGACTTCGTCATCACGCTGGCCAGCCCGGGCACCACCGCCAAGTGGTGCGCCAAGTCTGGTCTCGATACGACCGAGGACAATGTGTCGTGCGACTCCGCGGCGACCGAGCGCGTCATGATCAACGCGTACCGGTGGGCGCAGGGCGCCAAGACCTACGGGCCGGACAAGATGCACGCCTACCGGCAGATGCTCATCAACCACGAGGTGGGCCACCGGCTCGGGCACAACCACGAGAGCTGCACGCGGCAGGGTGCCCTGGCGCCGGTGATGATGCAGCAGACCAAGTTCCTGACCACCGACGGCGCGACCTGCCGCCCCAACGCCTGGCCGTTCCCGGACGGGCATTGAGCCCGGGGCGTTACAGGCACTGAGGGGCGAGGCATGACGGGCGCTCACCCGGGGCGCGACAGGCGCTGAGCCACGGCGCGACAGGCGGTCCCGGGCAGGCGTCGGGCCGCCCCGGGCGGGCGTCGGGCCGGGGTGAACCGGGCACCGAACCGGGCACCGAATCAGGCCCGTAAACCAGAATATGGGACGAATCGTCTCCCATTCCGGGACGCTTTTGCCAGCACCCGCCCCTTCGTGATGTCTTCATGCCCATGCCGCACCCTGCCACCGCCTACGAGCGCGCCGCCTTCGAGCTGGCGCTGATCGGCGTGTCCGTGCAGTCCGTGGCCGACATCCACTGTCGCTGAGGCCCGTCCCCGGCCGCGCGCTGGCGCGCCGCGACGGCCCGCGTTCCCCGGGTCCGTACCACCGCGGCGACGTGTGACCCCGGGCCGGGGCGTTCCCCGCGTATCCACGTATCTCACCCGAACGTGTCCGCAGGGGCGGTCCCGCGCCTCACCGCGCTTCTGCTGCCGCCTTCCTCGGGTACGTCCTGCCGCGAAAGGCACCCACCGTCATGTCCCAGACGTACCGTTTCCTCCACCTTCCTCCCGTCAGAGGCG
This sequence comes from Streptomyces sp. NRRL F-5755, assembly GCF_001279365.1. Taxonomy (NCBI): domain Bacteria; kingdom Bacillati; phylum Actinomycetota; class Actinomycetes; order Kitasatosporales; family Streptomycetaceae; genus Streptomyces; species Streptomyces sp. NRRL F-5755. The sequence goes on from NZ_LGCW01000036.1 coordinate 90,035, forward strand.
TGGTCGCCGTTGCGGTGGGCGTCGTGCTCGCCGCCACCGCCACCGCCTGCGGCCCCAAGGACGCCGCAGCGGGCGACGGCGCGAGCGCCGCGCCGGCCAAGGGCGGCACGCTCACCGTCCTGAACTCCCAGCCGCAGACCAACTTCGACCCGGCGCGCCTTTACACCTCCGGCGGCGGCAAGGTACCGACGCTGGTCTTCCGTACGCTGACCACCCGCAACCGGGAGAACGGCGCGGCCGGCGCCAAGGCCGTACCGGACCTCGCCACCGACACCGGCCGCCCCAGCGAGAACGCCACCGTGTGGACGTACACGCTCAAGGACGGCCTCAAGTTCGAGGACGGGTCGCCGATCACCAGCGCCGACATCAAATACGGCATCGAGCGCTCCTTCGCCGCCGAACTCTCCGGCGGAGCACCGTATCTGCGGGACTGGCTGGTGGGCGGGGAAAGCTACCAGGGCCCGTACAAGGACAAGAGCGGGGACGGGCTCAAGTCCATCGGGACGCCGGACGCGAAGACCATTGTCTTCCACCTGAAGAAGCCCGAAGGCGAATTCCCGCTGCTCGCCACGCAGACGCAGTTCGCGCCGGTGCCGAAGGCGAAGGACACGGGCACGAAATACGAGGAACACCCGGTCTCCTCGGGCCCGTACAAGGTCGTGAAGAACACCGGCGACGGTGAGCACCTCGTCCTGGAACGCAATCCGCACTGGTCCGAGAAGACGGACTCCGAGCGGCACGCCTACCCCGACACCATCGACGTGAAATCGGGCCTGGATTCCGCGGTCGTCAACCAGCGGCTGGCCACCGGCGCAGGTCCGGACGCCGCCGCGGTGACCACCGACACCAATCTCGGCCCGGCCGAACTCGCGCGGATCAGCGGCGACAAGGACCTCGGCAAGCGGGTCGGCACCGGCCACTTCGGCTACACCAATTACCTCGCGTTCAACCCGAAGGTGAAGCCCTTCAACAATCCCAAGGTGCGCCAGGCCATTGCCCACGCCGTCAACCGGCAGAGCGTGGTGAACGCCGCGGGCGGCTCCGCGCTCGCCGAGCCGGCCACCACCTTCCTGCCGAACGGCACATCCTTCGGATACACCCCGTACGACCCGTTCCCGGCCGGGCGCACCGGAAATCCGGCGAAGGCCAGGGAACTGCTCAAGGAGGCCGGTTACGAGAACGGGCTGAGCATCACCCTCACCCATTCCACCGCCAAGAACTTCGCGACCAGCCCGGAAATCGCCACGGCCATCCAGGAAGCCCTGAAGAAGGCCGGGATAACCGTCAAGCTCCAGGGGCTGGAGGACAACGACTACACGGAGAAGGTGCACAGCGTCGACGACGAACCCGGCCTGTTCATCGGCAGCTGGGGAGCGGACTGGCCGTCCGGCGGCCCGTTCCTGGCGCCGGTTTTCGACGGCCGGCAGATCGTCCGGGACGCCTCGAACTTCAACCACGCGCAGCTCGACGACCCGGCGGTCAACCACGAGATCGACGAGATCAACAAGCTGACCGACCTGACGGCGGCGGCCGCCCGGTGGGGCGCGCTGGACAAGAAGATCGGCGAGCAGGCCCTGTCCGTACCGCTGTTCCACCCGGTCTACAAGCGCCTGTACGGCAAGGACATCAAGAACGTCGTCATCAGCGACTGGGACGGCGTGCTGGACATCTCGCAGGTCGCGGTCAAGTGATGTCGGCACCTGAAGAGACTCCGGCGTCGCACGTGCCGCCGGAACCCGAAATGACACCCCATCAGCGCGGCGCGGTGTGGCGGCGGCTGCGGCAGCGGCCCGCCGCCGTCGCCTCCGCCGCCGTGCTCCTCGCGCTCGTCCTGCTCGCCCTCGCCGCCCCGCTGCTCGCTGCGCTGGAGGGCCAGGACCCGACCACGTACCACGACGGCCTGATCGACTCCGCGCGCGGCGGCGTGCCGCTCGGCCCGTACGGCGGGATCAGCGGCGACCACTGGCTGGGCGTCGAACCCGGCACCGGCCGCGACCTGTTCGCGCGGCTGCTGTACGGCGCCCGGGTCTCGCTGCTCATCGCGCTCGGCGCCACGGTCCTGCAGGTCGTGATCGGCCTGGCGGTCGGCCTTGCCGCCGGCCTCGGCCACCGGCTCGCCGACCAGGTGCTCTCCCGGTTCACCGAGGTGCTGACCGCGCTGCCGACGCTCGTCATCGCGATCTCGCTGACCGCGCTCGTGCCCGCCGGCTTCCCCCGCCCGCTGCTGCTGGTGCTGGTCATCGGGCTGCTCGGCTGGTTCGGCACCTCCCGGATCGTGCGGGCCCGCACCCTCGCCCTGAAGAAGCTGGACCATGTGGCGGCGGCCCGGCTGGGCGGCTCGGGGCCGCTGCGCGTGGCGCGCCGCGAACTGCTGCCCGCGGTCGCGGCGCCGGTGATCACCTACGCGGCGGTCCTGGTGCCCGGCAACATCGTCGCGGAGGCGTCGCTGTCGTTCCTCGGCATCGGCGTCACACCGCCCACCGCGTCCTGGGGCCAGATGCTGTCCACCGCGACGACCTGGTTCCGGGCCGACCCGATGTACGTGCTGCTCCCGGCGGGCTGCCTGCTGGTGACCGTCCTGGCGTTCACCGTGCTCGGCGACGCGGTCCGTACGGCGCTCGATCCGCGCGAGCGGTCCCGGCTGCGGGTCGGCACCCGCGCGTCCCGTACGGGGCGTTCCGCGGCCACCACCGCAACCGCGGACGCCGCCCGTGAGAAGGAGGCCGTCGTATGACCGGCTACGCCCTGCGCCGGCTGGGCGGCGCGCTCGTCGTCCTCTTCCTGCTGACGGTCGCCGTCTACGCGCTCTTCTACGTGGCGCCCGGCGACCCCGCCAAACTGGCCTGCGGCCCGCGCTGCAATCCCGGCCAGATCCAGCAGGTGCGCGAACGCCTGGAGCTGGACGCGCCGCTCCTGACGCAGTACCTGCACTTCCTCCAGGGGCTGGTGGCCGGCCGCGACTTCTCGTACGGCACCGCCGTACTCCACTGCGACGCGCCCTGCCTCGGCCTCTCCTACCAGAACAGCACCCCGGTCACCGAACTGCTGGGCGACCGGCTGCCGGTCACCGCGTCCCTCGCGTTCGGCGCGATGGTGCTCTGGCTGCTGCTCGGCGTCGGCACCGGGCTGCTGTCCGCGCTGCGCCGCGGCGGCACGACGGAGCGCGTCCTGACCGGACTGACCCTCGCCGGCACCGCCACCCCGGTCTTCGTCACCGGGCTCCTGCTGCTGATGGTCTTCTGCGCGTATCTGCAATGGCTGCCGTTCCCCACCTACGTACCGCTGTCCGAGGACCCCGAGCAGTGGGCCTGGAACCTGCTGCTGCCCTGGACGGCGCTGGCGCTGCTGGAATCCGCCAAGTACGCCCGGCTGACCCGCGCCTCGACGCTGGAGACGCTGGCCGAGGACCATATCCGCACCTTCCGCGCGTACGGCGTGCGGGAACGTTCCGTCGTCACCCGGCACGCGCTGCGCGGCGCGCTGCCGCCCGTCATCGCGCTCACCGCGCTCGACCTCGGCACGATGTTCGGCGGCGCGATGCTCACCGAGACGCTCTTCGGGCTGCCGGGCATCGGGCAGCTCCTGGTGCACTCGGTGCGGGTCGTCGATCTGCCCGTGGTCGTCGGGGTGGTGCTGGGCACCGGCGCGGCCGTCGTCGTCGCCAACGTGGTGGCGGACCTCCTCTACGCACTCGCCGACCGAAGGGTGGCCCTGACATGACCTCTCCCGGCGCAACCTCCCCGGACACGCGTCCCGCCGACGCTTCCGGAGCGGCGGCGGACCTTCTGGTGGAGGTCCGGGACCTGTCGGTCGCCTTCCCCGCCGACGGCGACGGCGATTCCGCCGTACAGGCGGTGGACGGCCTCTCCTTCACGCTCGCCCCGGGCCGTGCCCTGGGCATCGTCGGCGAGTCCGGCTCCGGCAAGTCCACCGTCGCGGCCGCCCTGCTGGACCTGCACCGGGGGACCGGGGCGCGGGTCGGCGGTACGGTACGGGTCGCCGGTACGGACGTACGGGCTGCTGACGAGCGCGCGCTGCGTCGGCTGCGCGGCGGCCGGGCCGCGATGGTCTTCCAGGACCCGCTGTCCTCGCTCGACCCGTACTACGCGATCGGCGACCAGATAGCCGAGGTGTACCGGGTGCACCGGCCGGACGTCTCCCGGCGCGCGGCCCGCGCCCGCGCCGTCGAGGTGCTGGAGCGCGTCGGCATCGCGGACGCCCCCCGGCGCGCCCGCTCGCGGCCGCACGAATTCAGCGGGGGCATGCGCCAGCGCGCGTTGCTCGCCATGGCGCTCGCCTGCGAACCGCGCCTGCTGATCGCCGACGAGCCGACCACCGCGCTGGACGTCACCGTGCAGGCGCAGATCCTCGACCTGCTGCACGGGCTCCGGGCCGAGACCGGCATGGGGCTGCTCCTGGTCACCCACGACCTGGGGGTGGTCGCGGGCAGCGTGGACGAGGTGCTGGTGATGCGCGGCGGCCGGGCGGTCGAGCACGGCACCGTCGGCGAGGTGCTGCGCACGCCGCGCGAGCCGTACACGAAGGAACTGCTGGCGGCGGTGCCCCGCGTGGACACCGAACCGGCCGTACGCCGCGCACGGGCCTCCAGCGGCGAGGACGGCGTCCTGCTCGAAGCCGTCGGACTGCGGCGCGAGTTCGGCGGGTGGCGGAACCGTACGACCGCGGTCGACGAGGTCTCGCTGACCGTACGGGAAGGGGAGGCCCTCGGCCTCGTCGGCGAGTCGGGCAGCGGCAAGACGACGCTCGGGCGGATGCTCGTTCGGCTGCTGGACCCGACCGCCGGGACCCTGCGCTACCGCGGCCACGACATCGGAGCGCTCACCGACCGCCAACTCCGCCTGTTCCGCAGTGAGTTGCAGATGGTCTTCCAGGACCCGGTGGCCTCGCTCAACCCGCGGCGCAGCATCGGCGAGTCGGTCGCCGACCCGCTGCGCGCGGCCGGCGACCGGGACGACGCGCGCGTGGTGCGCCGGGCGTGCGAGCTGCTGGAGCGGGTCGGCCTGGACCCGGCGTGGTACCACCGCTACCCGCACGAGTTCAGCGGCGGCCAGCGGCAGCGCGTCGGCATCGCGCGGGCGCTCGCCCCCGGCCCCCGGCTGCTGGTCTGCGACGAGCCGGTCTCGGCGCTCGACGTCACCACCCAGGCGCAGATCATGGGACTCCTCGGCGAACTGCGGCGGGACCTCGGCCTGGCGCTGGTCTTCATCGCGCACGACCTGGCGGTGGTGCGGGCGGTCAGCGACCGGGTCGCGGTGATGCGCGGCGGCCGGATCGTGGAGGAGGGCCCCACCGACGAGGTGTACGGGCGTCCTGCGCACCCGTACACGAAGGGCCTGCTGGCGGCGGTGCCCGTACTCGACCCGGACGTGTCCGCGGCCCGCCGGGCCATGCGGGCCGCGGCGTGACGGGCACATAGCGCGCCAGAACGCCCACCGGGGTGGAAAGTTACGTCTCTTCACCCCTTCCGGTGGCGCGACGGACAACCGTCCGTCGTGTCACCGAGATCTCTGCGTAGCTTCTTCCTGCAGGTAGCGGCGGGCCTCCCAGGGGCGGCCGCCGTCGTCCGACGCCTATCAGGGAGAACGGGGGTGCACTCGTGCGCATTGCTCTGCTCACCGAGAGTGGTGCCCTGGATGCGTCCGGTGAGACGCGTCCGTGGTGCGACCGGCTCGTGCGCGGGCTCACCGGCCACGAGTTCGAGGTCTACACCCTCGCCCGCGGCCCCGAGGGCGCCCCGTACCGCGGCCGGACGGTGCGGACCGCTCCGCTGTACGGGGAACTCCCCGCCCCGCTGATGTGGCAGCCGGAAAGGCGGCGCGCGCGGGCGCGCGGGCGGCTTGCGCGCCGGCGGTTCGCGGCGTGCTTCGCCGACCTGGTGGCGGGGTTCGTCACCGTACGGGCTCCCGGTGTGCGGGCCGCTGAGGAGGCGGGTGGGGGCGCCTTCCCCAGCGCTTCGGCAGGGACCGGTGAGGAGCGTCGCGAGGATCAGGCGGACCGTTTCGTCGCCGGGCTCCACGGGCTGGCCGAGCTGGCCCGCGCGCAGGGCCGCCTGCCCGGACTCCTCCGCTCCGAACAGGCCGTACGCCTCCTGGAAGCCGCCTGCCGCACCCCCGGCGCACCGCGCGCCGCGCACGGCGCGCGCGTGGCCGACCTGCTGGCCGTGGCCGAGGAGCTGGAGCGCGCCCTGCGCCCCCTCTCCCTCGACTGGTACGGCGATGCGCCGGGCAGCGCGTACGCCTTCGGGGCCGGTGACGTGCCCGCAGGCGGCGGGCTCGCCGCGGTCGATCTCTGCCACGCCGCCACCGGCGGCCCCGCCGCCCTCCCCGGGCTGCTGGCCAAACGCTTCTTCGGCACGCCGCTTCTGCTCACCGAATACGGCGTGCGGCTGCGCGAGCACTACCTCGCGCGCGCCGGAGCACGGCTCAGCGCCCCCGTACGGGCCCTACTGGGCGCCTTCGAAGCCGCGCTGGCCGCCGAGACGTACGCCCAGGCCGCACTCGTCGTCCCGGGCACTGCCCACACCCGGCGCTGGCAGGAGCGCTGCGGCGCCGACCGGGAGCGCCTGCGCACCATCCACCCGGGCATGGACGCCGGCGGCTTCACCGCCGTCCCGGACGCCGTGGCCGACCACTCCACGACGCTGGTGTGGACCGGCACCGTCGAGCCCGCCAAGGACCTCGTCTGCCTGCTGCACGCCTTCGCGCGCGTCCACCGGGCCGAGCCCGCCGCCACCCTGCGCATCGTCGGCACGCCGGGCACCGGCCCGGAGGACGCCGCCTACCTGGCGCACTGCCGCGCGCTGGCCGCCCAGCTCTTCCCCGACGAAGCCGCCGACGCGTGCAGCGCGGGCGACAACCCGGTCTCCTTCGAGGAGATCGGCGGCCCGGAGGCGCCCCGCCCGCAGGACGCCTACGCGGCCGGTGCGGTCCTGGTCCTCTCCAGTGCTGCGGAGGGTTTCCCGCGCTCCCTGGTGGAGGCGATGCTCAGCGGCCGGGCCACGGTCTCCACCGACGTCGGCGCGGTGTGCGAGGTCATCGGCGGTACGGGCCTGGTCGTACCGCCCCGCAACCCGCGCGCGCTCGCCGACGCGTGCCTGGCGCTGCTCCGCGACCCCGGCAGGCGCGCCCGGCTGGGCGCCGCCGCGCGCGCCCGCGCACTCGAACTGTTCACGGTGGAGCAGAACGTCACGGCATTTCGTGGCATCTACCTGGAGCTGATGTCCCGTACGCCGTGCCGTCCGGCCGTCGGCGCCGCACCGGGCCAGGGCGGCGCGCCCCGCCTGTTCGCCCGACCCGCCGAAGCCCATGTGCCGGGCCGCTGGGCCGCGGTGCGCGGCACCGGACAGCCCGCGCCGCCGACCGGCCGCACCCCGAGCTGGGCCGACCCGGACCCGGACCCGGAGGGGGACGGCACGCGGCGCGCGGAGCCCCCGCCCGCCGAAAGCGAGCGCCTGCCCACCACCGGCCCCGCCCACCAGCAGCCCGCCCAAGCGGCCGCCGCTCACCCGCAGCCCGCCCAGCCTGCCGCCGCCGGAACGGCCGTCGGTGCCGACCGCCAGAGAGGAGCGCGGCCGTGACCACAGCCGAAACCGGCACCGGACCCGCCGGGCCGCCTTCGGAGCCCAGGGCCCGTCCGACCCCCCGCCCACCGGAC
>NZ_LGCW01000037.1:0-22786 GCF_001279365.1 Streptomyces sp. NRRL F-5755
GAACGGCGAGGCGACGAAGCGCTCCGCCGTCAGTCCGGGGCGGTTCGCGTAGCCACGGGCCAGGCCCGCGCCCGCCGCGTACAGTTCGCCGGCCACCCCTACCGGCACCGGCCGCAGCGCCGCATCCAGCACATATGCCTTGGTGTTGGTGACGGGGTGGCCGATCGGCGCGACGGTCCCATCCGTGGTCCCGCTCATCGAGACGCACACCGTGGACTCCGTGGGCCCGTACGCGTTGACGACCACGCGGCCGTCCACCGCCCACCGGGTGATCAGCTCCGGCGGCACCGCCTCCCCCGCCAGCGCCACCGCCCGCAGCTCCGGCAGCCCGGACTCGGCCCCGGCCGGAAGCGCCCCCAGCACCGACGGCGGCAGCGTCACATGCGTCACGCGCTGGTCGGCCAGCACCGTCTGCAACGCCTCGCCGACCAGCCGCCCTTCCTCCGGCACCACCAGCGTGGCGCCCGACGAGAACGCCATCACCAGCTCCCACCACGCCGCGTCGAAGCTGGGCGAGGCGAACTGGAGAATCCGGCTGTCCGCCGTCACTCCGAAGCGTTCGATCTGCGCGTGTGCCAGGCTCGCCGCGCCCCGGTGCGGGACGACGACCCCCTTGGGCAGACCGGTGGAGCCGGACGTGTAGATCACATACGCCGGGTGGTCCGGCTCGACCGGCACGCCCGGATCGGTGTCCGGGAAACCGGACAGGTCCTGCCGCAGCGCCCCCTCGTCCAGGGTGAGAACGGGCGCGGCGTCGGCCAGCATGTAATCGCGGCGCTCCTGCGGGTACTCCGGGTCCACCGGTATGTACGCGCCACCGGCCTTGTGGACGGCGAGGACCGCGACCACCATCTCGACCGAACGCGGCAGCAGTACCCCGACCAGCTTCTCCGGGCCGACGCCCTGAGTCCGCAGCCAGTGCGCCAGGCGGTTCGCCCGTGCGTCCAGCTCCGCGTAGGTGACCGTCCGGTCCCCTGCCGCGAGGGCCGGTGCGTCCGGAGTGCGGCGGGCGTGGGCCGTGAACTCCTCGGCCAGCGTCACGGCGGGTACCTCGGCCGGGGTGCCGCTCCAGCCGGTCAGCAGCATCTCGCGCTCGTCGCCGGACAGCAGCTCCACCTGCCCGAGGCGCAGCGACGGGTCGGCCGTCACCTGCTCCAGCAGCCGTACCCAGCGGTTCAGCAGCGCCTCGACCGTCGCGCGGTTGAACAGTTCCGTGGCGTACTCGACGACCGTCTCGATGCCCGAGGTGCCGTGCACGTCCTCGTGCCGTTCGAACATCTCGACGAGCATGTCGAACCGGGAGGTCGCCGTGGAGACGAACTCGCTGCGCACGTCGAGGTCGGGCAGCCGGAAGGACTCCTCCGGGGTGTTCTGGAGGACCATCGCCACCTGGAACAGGGGGTGGTGGGAGCCCGAGCGGTGCGGGTTGAGCAGTTCCACCAGGTGCTCGAACGGCACGTCCTGGTGCTCGTACGCGGCGAGGCTGGTGTCGCGGACCCGGCCGAGCAGTTCCTCGAAGGTGGGATCGCCGGAGGTGTCCGTGCGCAGCACGAAGGTGTTCACGAAGAGGCCGACGAGGTCTTCGAGGGCCTCGTCCGCGCGGCCGGCGACGCCGTTGCCGAGGGGGATGTCGGTGCCGGCTCCGAGCCGGGTGAGCAGGGCCGCCATACCGGCCTGGAGCACCATGAAGACGGTGGTGTTCGACTGCCGGGCCAGGGCGACGAGGCGCTGGTGCAGCGGGCCGTCGAGGGTAAATTCCAGGTGGGCGCCGTCGTAGGAGGCCACCGCGGGGCGCGGGCGGTCGGTGGGGAAGCTCACCAGGTCGGGCAGGTCGGCCAACTGCGCACGCCAGTAGGCGACCTGGCGGCTGACGATGCTGTCCGGGTCGGATTCGTCGCCGAGCAGTTCGCGCTGCCACAGGGTGTAGTCGGCGTACTGGACGGGCAGTTCGGACCACTGCGGCGCGGCGCCGTCCGCGCGGGCGGTGTAGGCAGCCAGGACGTCCCGGGCGAGGGGGGCCAGGGACCAGCCGTCGCCCGCGATGTGGTGCAGCAGCAGTTGCAGCACGCTCTCGTCGTCGGACAGCTCGAAGAGCCAGGCGCGTACCGGGATCTCGGTGGCGAGGCCGAAGCCGTACCGGGCCGACTCGTCGAGCGCCGCGGGGAGTTCGGCCACGGAGACCCGCCGGTGTTCCCAGGCCAGGTCGGCGTCGGCGGCGTCCAGGACGACCTGCCGCGGCTCGCCGTCCACCTCGGGGAAGACCGTGCGCAGCGTCTCGTGGCGGGCCGTCACGTCCCGCAGGGCCGCGTGCAGGGCCTCCGCGTCCACCTTGCCCTTCAGGCGCAGCGTCAGCGGCATGTTGTACGTCGCCGACGGCCCCTCCAGCTTGTGCAGGAACCACAGGCGGCGCTGCGCGAACGACAGGGGCAGCCGTTCGGGGCGTGTCATCGGGGCCAGCGCGGCACGCCGGTCGCCGTCGCCGGCCTCCGTGCCGAGGCGCCGGGCCAGCGCGGCGGGGGTCGGGTGCTCGAACACGTCCTTGATCGGGGGTTCGGCGCCCAGTACGCCGCGGATGCGGACCAGCAGCCGGATCGCGGACAGCGAGTGGCCGCCGAGCGCGAAGAAGTCGTCGTGCGGGCCGACGTGGGGCACACCCAGCACCTCGGCGAAGAGTGCGCACAGCGTGTCCTCGCGCGACCCGGCCGGTCCGCCGGCCGCTCCGGGAGCGGTCGGGTCCGGTGTCGACGATGGCGTGGCGTCCAACTTCTCGCTCGCTTTCCTGGCGGTTCATGTCCGTGCGGCGGCCGGGCGGCCGGGTACGGCGGCGCGGCCCGCGGCGGGCAGGGTCGATCGGTGGTCGGTGGGGCGGGAACCGTCATGCGGGCGGCATGGCCGGGCGGGCGGCCGGGCAGGGCGCCGCGGAACACCGGTTCATACGTTCGGGTACGGATACGGAACAGCCCGTACGGCGATGGGAGACACGCGAGACGCCGGGTGGGCTCGCGGGGGGAAACGCCGGGCCAGCGCCCTCGGGAGACGCGCGAATGCCCGGCCGACGTCAGCCGGAGCGGTTCGGCGAACGCGGCGCCGTACTGGATTCCCACTGTGCGGGAGCCGTTGGACGCGGCCCTCTCCGCTTGACTCGTGCCATATCGCAATCCCCCGTAGACATGCACACTGCCTGTTTCCGATCCGGCCGGCCGACGCCTGACCGGATCTCATGTGAGTCAACCAGCCGCCCGGGGCGGCGTCAAGGTCGTTCATCTCCGCATCCGGTCAAATCCCGGACAACGCCCGGGCGTCGGGCAGGCGGCTTTTCCGCGGGCACGGACAATGGCGTCCGCGCCGCGCCGATAACCGCGGTAACGGCCGGCGCAGTGCAGACGTCCGGGCCCTTGCCGCTTCCTGGCGGCAGGGCGGTTCGCCGTTGTCAGTTCACTCGGCCGCCCCTTCCCGGAAGACGGCCCGCAGCTTCTCGGAGACGATGGCTCCGATCAGTTCCAGCGGTCCGGGATTCAACATGTGAGTGTGCTTGCAGGGAATCTCCCGGAATTCGACGTCCCCGGTGAAATACGGGTCCCACATGCCCGGCAGGAGCTGGTGCGCGGTCTCTTCGGAGGCGGCCAGGACGAGCGCCGGCGCGGATACGGGGCGGTGTGTCACGTCCAGCCCGATGCGCGCGTTGTTGATCGTGACCTCGGTCATCGCCCGGACCTCGGCCTCGGAGAGACCGGCCAGCGCGGTGTTCTTGGTGCGCAGCAGGTCCACGGTGCTTTCGTGGGTGAGCCGCGCCGCCTCGTCGTCGTCGAGTTCGATGTCGAAGAGGCCCAGCATGGCGCGGTACACATCGGCCGTCCTGACCTTCGCGAGGGACTCCTCCACCTCCTCGCGGGTGACCGTGCCGACCGGGTGGCAGTCGAGCAGGGTGAGCAGCGCGACGCGCTTGCCGCGCCGCTCCAGCAGGTCCGCCATCCGGTGCGCGACGATTCCGCCGAACGACCAGCCGAGAAGGTGGTACGGCCCGTCCGGCTGCGTCTCCATGATGCGGTCGACGTAGTGTTCGGCCATTTCCTCGACGGAATCGGGGAGGTTTCCCGAACCGTCCAGACCGGCCGCTTGTACGGCGTATACGGGCACGTCCGGGTCGAGATGCCCGAGCAGTCCCGAATACGACCAGCCGAGTCCGCTGCCGGCGTGCACGCAGAAAACCGGCGGCTTGCTGCCGTGCGTGCGCAGCGGCAACAGGACATCAAGCGCGCCGTCCTCGGTGTCCGCGTCCAGGCGCCGGGCCAGCCCGGCCACGGTCGGTGTTTCCAGAATGGCCTTCACCGGGAATTCCACACCCAGTACGGCATGGATTCTGACGAGCAGCCGGACCGCCGAGAGGGAATGCCCGCCGAGTTCGAAGAAGTTGTCGTCCACGTTCACTTGCGGGACGCCGAGGATTTCCGCGAAGAGGCCGCACAGCAGTTCTTCCCTGGGGGTGCGCGGCGGGCGCCCGGAACCGTCCGGCTCCCGCTGCGGCAGCGGCAGCGCCGGCCGGTCGAGAGTGCCGTGGGCGGTCAGCGGCAGCCGGTCGAGCAGCACCACGGCGGCCGGGACGAGGTGTTCCGACAGCCGCTCGGCGAGGTAGGCGTGGAGTGCGGCGGGGCCGGGTGCGCCGCCGGCGCGTGCCGGTACCGCGTACGCCGTCAAGGTCTCCTCCCCCGCGCCGTCCTCGCGCACGGCCACCGCGGCCGCGACGACATCCGGGTGGGAGGTCAACACGTCCTCGACGGCGCGCGGTTCGAGCCGCAGGCCGCGCAGGACGGCGTGCTCCCCCGCCGGGACGACGGGCTCCAGGAAGGGCCGCCCGTCCGCGCCGTCGCGGTGCCGGACCAGGTCGCCCGTGCGGTACATCCACGCGCCCGGCCGGAACGGGTCGGGCACCAGCCGCTCCCCGGTGAGCACGGCCGCGCCCGCGTAGGCCGCGTGCCGCTGCGGGACATGGACGTACAGCTCGCCCGGCACGCCCGGCGGCACCGGCCGCAGCCCGGCGTCGAGGACGTACACCCCGGGGCCGGCCGACGGGTCGCCGAGGACGGGTGCCGCCGCGTCGGCCACCCGGAGGGGCAGCGTCGCCGCGGCGCACCCGCAGGGGCGGTGCACGACGTACGCCCGGGTGGCCGGCAGGTGCCGCAGCCGGTGCCACAGTGCTGTGCCGGCGGGCTCGCCGGACAGCACCAGCCCGACGGGGGCGGAGCCGTCGCCGTCCGGGGCGCAGAGACCCGCGTCCAGCAGCTGTTCGGTCTGCCGCGGGGTGGTGGCGGCCAGGTGGACGCCGGCCGCGCGGAGCTGCCCGGCGGCGTCCTCCGGGGCCGCCCCGGCCAGGCGGTCGCTCACGTACAGCTCGTGTCCGGCGAGGAGGGCCGCCAGCGCGTCCGGGGCTCCCGGAGCGGAGAACGGCACGGTCAGGGCGACGCGCAGCCGGTCCTGCCCGGCCGCGGTCACGGCCTCGGCGAACAGGTGCCGCCGATGGTGGGCGGCCAGTTCGCCGAGTGCCGCGTGCGGTACGGGGAGGTGGCCGGGGTGGTGCGCGGCGCACGCCGGGTGGTCCGGCAGCAACGGCGCCGTCCGCTCGGCATCGGTGAGGTCGGTGTCGGTGTCGGCCGCCTCCTCCTCGTACGCCGCGTCCAGCGGTACGACGGTCCGGCCGCCCGCTGCCGCGCCGTCGAAGCCCGCTCCGGCGACGACCAGCAGCGCTCCGGCCGCATCGAGGGCGGCCCGGTGGGCCCCGGGCTCCGCCGCGCCGTCGAGCGACAGGTACGCCGCGCCCGCCTTCAGGATGGCCAGCAGCGCGACGACCGCCTGCGCGGACGGCGGCGCCGCGAATGCCACCACCTGCCCGGGTCCGGCGCCGAGCCCGGCGAGCTGCCGGGCGAGCCGGTTGGCGCGGCCGTTGAGCTGCCCGTACGTCAGCGTGCCGTCGTCGGCGGCCACGGCAGGCGCCGCCGGTGTGGCGGCAGCCTGCCGCTCGAACAGCCGGACCACGGTTTCCGGCAGCGCGACGCTCTCCGGCCGCCGGTCCGCCAGCTCCGCCATGCGGCGGCGCTCACCGGCGGTCCGTACGTCGAGCCGGGAGACCTTCTGCCGCGGGTCGGCCACCACCGTGCCGACCAGTTCCACCAGCCGTTCCGCGAGGGCGGTGACCGTCGTGCGGTCGAACAGCTCGGTGGCGTAGCGCAGGGTGCCCACGACACCGCCGGGCGTGCCGTCGTCCGCGATCCGCTCGTTGAAGGTGAAGTCCAGGTCGAACTTGGCCGCTCCGGCTTCCAGTTCGACCGCTTCGACGTCCAGTCCGGGCAGGCCGGGTCCGTCGGCGCCGTGCACCCCGAAGTCGACCATGACCTGGAAGAGCGGGTGCCGGGCCGTCGAACGGTACGGGTTGATGATCTCCACCAGCCGCTCGAACGGCAGGTCCTGATGGGCGTACGCCTCCAGTCCGGCCTGCCGTACCCGGTCGACCAGCTCGCCGAACGACGGGTCGCCGGACAGGTCGGCGCGGAGCACCAGCGTGTTGACGAAGAAGCCGACCAGGTCGTCCAGCGTCTCGTCGGTCCGTCCGGCGACCGGGGTGCCGAGCACGATGTCCGTACCGGCGCCGTGCTTGGCCAGCAGCGCCGCCACGGCCGCCTGGATCACCATCGCCGGGCTCGCGCCGGAGGCGGTGGCCAGCGACGCCAGGGCGCGGTGGGTGCGGACCGGCAGTTCGAAGGTGACGGCGCCGCCCGCGTAGCTCGGCTCGGCCGGGCGCGGCCGGTCGGCGGGCAGGGCCAGTTCCTCCGGGGCGCCGTCCAGCAGCTTGCGCCAGTAGGCGATCTGCCGGGAGATCGCGCTGTCCGGGTCGTCCTCGTCGCCGAGCGCGTCCCGCTGCCACAGCGCGTAGTCGATGTACTGCACCGGCAGCGTGGGCCAGCGGGGCGTGCCGCCCTCGCGGCGCGCCGTGTAGGCGGCAGCCAGGTCGCGGATCAAGCGGCCCGCCGACCAGGCGTCACCCGCGATGTGGTGCAGCAGGATCAGCAGGACGTGGCTGGGGCCGCCGTCGGCATCGATCTCCTCGAACAGCTCGGCGCGTACGGGGGCCTCGGCGGCCAGGTCGAACGGGTGGGCCGCCGCATCCCGCAGCGCGCCGGCCAGCCCGTCCGCCGTGACGGGGCGCACCCGCCAGCCGAAGTCCACCGCCGCGGCCTCCAGGACCGCCTGCCGCGGCTCGCCATCGGCCTCGGGGAAGACGGTGCGCAGCGACTCGTGCCGGGCGATCACGTCGTGCAGGGCGCCGCGCAGCGCCTCGTGGTCCACGGTGCCCTTCAGGCGCAGCGCCAGCGGCATGTTGTACGTCGCCGACGGGCCTTCCAGCTTGTGCAGGAACCACAGGCGGCGCTGCGCGAACGACAGCGGTACGGCGTCGGGGCGCGGCCCGGCCACCGGTGCCGTACGGGCCCGGCCGCCCGCGTCCAGCCGGCCGGCCAGCCCGGCCACGGTGGGCGCCTCGAACACGGCGGCGATCGGCACCTCGGCGCCCAGCGTCCGGCGGATACGGCTGACCAGGCGGGTGGCGAGCAGCGAGTGGCCGCCCAGCTCGAAGAAGCTGTCGTCGATGCCGACCCGCTCCAGTCCGAGCACCTCGGCGAACAGCCCGCACAGGGCTTCCTCGCGGGGCGTGCGGGGTGCCCGGCCGGCGCTGAGCAGCCCGTAGTCGGGCGCGGGCAGGGCCTTGCGGTCCAGCTTGCCGATCGGGGAGAGCGGCAGCCGGTCCAGCACCACGAACGCGGACGGGATCATGTACTCCGGCAGCCACCGGCTCAGCGCGGCCCGCAGTTCGCGGCTGAGTTCGGCGGTCCGGTCCGGGCGGGCCGGGCTGTTGGCGTATTCGGCCGGTGCCCGGTCGCCGGGCGTGCCGCGGTAGGCCGCGACGAGGGTGCCGGGCTCCTCGGCTCCGGGCAGGATGACGGCGTCGAAGCGGTCGTCGTGCCGGGCCGACCAGGTCGTGACGGCGTGGAAGCCGAGCCGTTCGGCGTACTGGTGCACCGCCTCCGGGTCGGTTCCGGCGCCCGGCCCGGTGCCGCCGTCGATGCGGCGCAGTACGGCCGCGTCGTCGGCCAGGCGTTCGTTGGGCACGTCGGTCAGGCGCAGTCCGCCGGGGTGTTCGCGCAGCGGCCCGGCCAGGCCGTCCAGGCCGGCACCCGCCTGCTGCCAGGTGACGACGGGCAGGTCGGCCACCGGGGCGGGCGCGGCCGGGGCCCGGGTGATGACCACGTCGTAGCGGTAGCGGGACAGTTCGTTGTGGGAGCCGCCGCGCTTGAGGCGGATGTCGACGCCGCCGGCGTCCGGGAGTCCGGCGGCCAGGGTGGTGAAGAAGTCGGGCGCGAGGAGCAGTTCCTCCTCGGCCGCGGTGCGCTGGTCGGTCTGCACGCGCAGGGCCGTGCTGTCGGCGTCGGCGCCGAGGAATCGTGCGGCGACCCCGGCCTGGAGGGTGCGCAGCAGGCGTGCGTTGCGGATGTCGCCGAGGAAGAGCGAGCCGCCCGGGACGAGCAGGGCCAGGGCCTTGGTGATGACATCGGTCAGGTAGCGGGCGTCGGGGAAGTACTGGGCGACGGAGTTGACGACGACGGTGTCGAAGAACCCTTCGGGCAGCCCGGTCGTGTCGTCGGCGGGCTGGGCCCGCAGTTCGACGCGGCCGCGCAGGTCGTCGCGTTCCGCCACCCGTTCGCGCAGGGTTTCCACGGCGGCGGCGGAGAAGTCGGTGCCCCAGTAGGCCGCGCAGTGCGGGGCGACCCGGGACAGGATCAGGCCGTTGCCGACGCCCAGTTCGAGGACGTTGCGGGGCGCGAGGCGCCGGATGCCCTCGACGGCGGCGGCCCGCCATGCGTGCATCTCGGTGAGCGGGATGGGCGAGCCGTCGTAGCTGCTCGTCCAGATGCCGAAGTCCTCCCAGAATCCGCCGCTGCCGGCCTGGCCGCGGTAGACCTCCTCGTACACCTCCTGCCAGGCGGCGACCCGGCGGCCGTCCTCGCCGTCCGCCGCGCCGTCCCGGTCGGGGACGACGTAGCCGACCAGGCGCGGGGCGCCGTGGTCCTCGCGTACCTGCACGGTGGCGGCGGCGATGCCGTCCTGGCGGATGAGGGCGGCCTCGATCTCGCCCGGTTCGATGCGGAAGCCGCGGACCTTGACCTGGTCGTCGGCGCGGCCCACGAACTCCAGGCCGTGCTGTGCGCGCCACTTGACGAGGTCACCGGTGCGGTACATCCGCGCGCCGGGGGCGCCGTACGGGTTCGCGACGAAGCGTTCGGCGCTCAGCCCGGGGCGGCCCAGGTACCCGCGGGCCAGGAAGGGCCCGGCCACGTACAGCTCGCCGACGACGCCGTCCGGCACCGGCCGCAGCCGGTCGTCCAGGACGTACACCTGGGCGCCGGGCAGCGGTGTGCCGATCATCGGCGGCCGTTCCGGGCCGGTGACCTCGCCGGTGGTGACCCAGACGGTGGCCTCCGTCGGGCCGTAGAGGTTGACGGCGCCGCCGCCCCGGGCGTGCAGCCGCTCGGCCAGGGCGGCGGGCAGCGCCTCGCCGCCGACCAGCAGCCGTACGCCCGAGAGGTCGCCCGCGCCCTCGTCCGGCCCGTCGCCGGAGCCGCCCAGCATCGACCGGTAGACCGACGGGGTGGCCTGGAAGAGGGTCGCGCCGCTCTCCGCGACCAGGCGCCGCAGGGCGAGCGGGTCCTTGGCCGTCTCCGAGGAGGCGAGCACCACGCTCGCGCCGGACAGCAGCGGGGCGTGGATCTCCACGGCGGCGATGTCGAAGGTGATCGTGGTGGCGGCCACCATGCGGTCGTCCGGCGTCATCGGTACGCGGGTCAGCAGCGCGTCCAGGAAGTGCGCGAGGCTCGCGTAGGAGATCACCACGCCCTTGGGGCGGCCGGTGGAGCCGGAGGTGTAGATGACGTACGCGGCGTCCGCCGGGTGGACGGGGGTGCCGCGTTCGGCGTCGGTGACGTCGCCGTCCCGGAAGGCGGCGAGCCGTTCCTCGGTCGCCGGGTCGCCGAGCAGGACGCACGCCTCGGGCAGCGGTCCGGGCAGCGCGCCGTGCAGCGCCGGGGTGGTGAGCACGGCGGCCGGTGCCGCGTCCTTCAGGACGTATGCGAGCCGGTCGGCCGGGTTGGCCGGGTCGAGCGGCAGGTAGGCAGCGCCGGTCTTCATGACGGCCAGCAGGGCGGCCACGAGGTCGGCCGTACGGGGCAGCGCCAGCGCGACCACGCTCTCCCGGCCGACACCACTGTCCAGCAGGAGGCGGGCGAGGCGGTTGGCGCGGCGGTCGAGGTCCGCGTAGTCCGTCTCGTCGTCGCCCGCGCGGACGGCGAGGGCGCCGGGGGCGCGGGCCGCCTGCTGTGCGAACCGCTCGTGCGGCAGCGCGGCGGGCTTACGGTCCCCGGTCGCGTTGCGGGTGCGGAGCAGTTCGGTGCGCTCCTCGTCGGACAGCAGCGGGGCGTCGGCGAGGCGGACGGACGGGTCGTGCACGACCGCGCGCAGGAAGGTGACGTACCAGGCGGCGATCTTCTCGGCGGTGCTCCGGTCGAACAGTTCGGTGGCGTACTCCAGCGTGCCGCCGATGCCGTCCGGGCGGCCCGCCTCCGTCAGCGCCTCGCCCATGCTCAGGAACAGGTCGAACTTGGAGTTGTCGCTGTCCAGCGGGTACGGCTCGGCCTCGGCGCCGGCCATGGTCAGGGTCGGCGCCTCGGTGTTCTGGAGCGCGAACATGACCTGGAACAGCGCGTTGCCGGACCGCGACCGCACCGGGTTGACCGCTTCGACCAGGTACTCGAACGGCAGGTCCTGGTGGGCGTAGGCGGCCAGCGAGCGGTCCCGGGCGCGGGCGAGCAGGTCGTCGAAACGGGGGTCGCCGGAGGTGTCCGTACGGAGCACCAGCGTGTTGACGAAGAAGCCCACCAGGTCGGTCAGCGCCTCGTCCGTGCGGCCCGCGATCGGCACGCCGACCGGGATGTCGTGGCCCGCGCCGAGCCGGGACAGCAGCGCCGCGAAGCCGGTCTGGAGGACCATGAACAGCGTGGTGCGGGTGTCGGCGGCGAGCCGCCGCAGTCCGGCGTGGAGTTCCGCGTCCAGGGTGAAGTGCAGCAGATCGCCCCGGTAGTCGGCGACCGCGGGCCGCGGCCGGTCGGTGGGCAGTTCCAGCTGGGCCGGGATGCCGTCGAGCGCGTCCTTCCAGTAGGCGAGCTGGCGGGCGGCCAGGCTGTCCGGCTCGTCGGCCCGGCCGAGGAGTTCCTGCTGCCAGATCGCGTAGTCCGCGTACTGGACGGGCAGCGGGTCCCAGTCGGGGGCCGTGCCCGCGAGGCGGGCCTCGTAGGCGGTCCTGAGGTCGCGCATCAGCGGGGCGCGGGAGGCGCCGTCGCCGATGATGTGGTGCATCACGAGGACCAGCACCGGCGCGCCGCCGTCCGGCTGCTCGAACAACCGGGCGCGTACGGGCGGTTCGCCGGCCAGCCCGAAGCGGTGGCCGGCCGCGTCCTGCACGGCCCGGTGCAGCCGCTCCGCGGCCACCTCCTCGGTCCGCAGGTCCAGTACGGCGTCGGCCGGGTCGAGCACCACCTGCCGCGGTTCGCCGTCCACGTCGGAGAAGACGGTGCGCAGCGACTCGTGCCGGGCGACCAGGTCGTTCAGCGCCTCCTGGAGCGCCTGCCGGTCCACGGCGCCGGTCAGCCGGAGCGCCAGCGGCCAGTTGTAGGCCGCGGACGGGCCCTCCAACTGGTGCAGGAACCACAGGCGGCGCTGCGCGAAGGACAGCGGAACGGCCTTGGGGCGGGGCATCGGCACGAGGGCCGTGCGCACCTGTCCCCCGGCCGCGTCCAGCCGGGCGGTCAGCCCCGCGACCGTCGGCGCCTCGAAGACCGCGCCGAGCGGCAGCTCGACACCGAGGACGGCGCGGACGCGGCCGACCAGGCGGGTGGCGAGCAGCGAGTGCCCGCCGAGGTCGAAGAAACTGTCGTCGATGGAGACCCGCTCCACGCCGAGCACGTCGGCGTACAGGCCGCACAGCAGCTCCTCGCGCGGGGTGCGCGGCGCGCGCCCGGCGCTGCGGGCGCCGAAGTCCGGTGCGGGCAGGGCGCGGTGGTCCAGCTTGCCGTTGGGTGTCAGCGGTACGGCGTCGAGGACGACCACGGCGGCCGGAACCATGTACTCGGGCAGCCGAGCGGCGGCGTGCGCGCGCAGCGCGTCGGTGTCCACGGCGGCCGGCCCGTCCGCGCGGTTCTCGGGCACCACGTAGCCGACGAGGCGGGTGTCGCCCGGCCCGGCGTCGCGGGCGGCGACGACGGCCTGCCGGACGTCCGGGTGGTCCAGCAGCGTCGAGGCGACCTCGCCGGGTTCGATGCGGAAGCCGCGGATCTTGAGCTGTTCGTCGGCCCGGCCCGCGTACTCCAGCTGGCCGTCGGGCCGCCAGCGCGCCAGGTCGCCGGTGCGGTACATCCGGACGCCCGGCTCGAACGGGCAGGCCACGAAGCGTTCGGCGGTCAGCCCGGGGCGGCCGAGATAGCCGCGGGCCAGCTGGGCGCCCGCGACGTACAGCTCGCCCGCCGTACCGGTCGGCACCGGCTCCAGGCGCTCGTCGAGGACGTAGGCCCGCATGTTCCAGAAGGGGCGGCCGATCGGCACCGGTCCGGCGGGCAGCTTCTGCTTGGGGCCGATGCGGAACTCGGTGCAGTTGACGGTCGTCTCGGTCGGCCCGTACGCGTTGACGACGGTGACCCGGCGGTGGCCGGCGCGCCACTGCGCGAGGGCCGCCGAGGTCAGCGCCTCACCGCCGAGGATCAGCATCTCCCCCGGCGACCAGCGCTTGGGCAGGTCGCCGAGCAGCGGCAGGTGCGACGGGGTGGCCTTCAGCAGCGCCACCGGCACCGCGTTGTCCTGCCCGGCCACCTCGTCCAGGCTGCCCAGGTAGACCCGGCCGCCGACGGTCAGCGTCGTGTAGAGGCCGGTGACGGTCAGGTCGAACGCGATCGAGGTGGGCACCAGGGTGGCGCCGCGGGCCGCCGGGTAGTGGTGGGCGGCCCAGTTGAGGTAGTTGACGACGGCGCGGTGTTCGGTCACCACGCCCTTGGGGGTGCCGGTGGAGCCGGAGGTGTAGATGACGTACGCCGGGTGTTCCATCTCGACGTCGGTCTCGGGGTCGTCGTCCGGGTAGCCGGACAGGTCCTGGCCGAGGGCGGCCTCATCCAGGACGAGCAGCGGCGCCGCGTCGGCGAGGACGAAGGCCCGCCGCTCCTGCGGATACTCGGGGTCGACCGGTACGTACGCGCCGCCCGCCTTCAGTACGGCCAGCAGCGCCACGACCAGGTCCACGGACCGCGGCAGCACGACCGCCACCCGCTCCTCCGGCGCCACGCCCTGCTCGATGAGCCGGTGCGCCAGCCGGTTGGCCCGCGCGTTCAGCTCCCCGTACGTCACGGACTCGGTGCCGCACACCACCGCGACCGCGTCCGGTGCGCGCCGTACCTGGATCTCGAACTGCTCGGCGAGGGTGAACTCGGGCACCTCCACCGCCGTGTCGTTCCAGGCGGTGAGCAGCTGCCCGCGCTCCTGCTCGCCGAGCAGGCGGACGCGGCCGAGCGGCAGTGACGGGTCGGCCGTCATCTGTGCCAGCAGCCGCTGGAAGCGTGCCAGGAGCCCTTCGACAGTGGCCCGGTCGAACAGGTCGGTGGCGTACTTCAGCGTGCCCGCGATGCCGGCCGGCGCGCCGTCGGCGCCGTGCCGCTCCAGCACGTTGAGGGACAGGTCCACCTTGGCGGTCTCGATGTCCACCGCCTCGCCGCTGACCTCCAGCCCCGGCAGGGCGAACCCGCCGGACGGGTCGTCCTGGAGGACCAGCATCACCTGGAAGAGCGGGTGGTGGGAGGTGGAGCGGCGCGGGTTGAGCAGTTCCACGAGGTGGTCGAAGGGCACGTCCTGGTGCGCGTAGGCGGCCAGGTTGGTGTCCCGTACCCGTTCGAGCAGTTCCCGGAAGCCGGGGTCGCCGGAGGTGTCCGTCCGCAGCACCAGCGTGTTGACGAAGAAGCCCACCAGATCGTTGAGCGCGTCGTCCATCCGGCCCGCGACCGGCGATCCCAGCGGAATGTCCGTCCCCGCGCCGAGCCGCGTCAGCAGCGCGGCCAGCGCCGCCTGCAAGCCCATGAAGACGGTGCCGCCGGAGGCGCGGGCCAGCTCCGCCAGCCGCGCGTGCGTCGCCGCGTCCAGCTCGAAGGGCACCGCGGCACCCGCGTACGAGGCCACCGCGGGGCGGGGGCGGTCGGCGGGCAGGCTGATCTGCTCGGGCAGCCCGGCCAGCGCCTCGCGCCAGTAGGCCACTTGCTGTCCGTACATGCTCTCCGGGTCGTCCTCGTCGCCGAGCAGCTCGCGCTGCCACAGCGTGTAGTCGATGTACTGCACCGGCAGCGGCTCCTGGTGCGGCGCCGTACCGCGCTTGCGTGCCTCGTACGCCGTCACCACGTCGCGGGCCAGCGGCCCCATGGACCAGCCGTCACCGGTGATGTGGTGCAGGAGCAGCAGCAGGACGCAGTCGTCCGGGCCCAGCTCGAACAGCCGGGCGCGGAAGGGCAGCTCGGCGGTCAGGTCGAAGGGGTACCGGGCCGCCTCGTCGAGGGCAGCGGGCAGCTCCGCCTCGGTGACCGTGCGGCGCTCCCAGCCGAAGTCGGCGTCGGCGGCGTCCAGCACCACCTGGTGCGGTTCGCCGTCGGTGACGCGGAAGACGGTGCGCAGCGCGTCGTGGCGGGCCACCGCGTCGTGCAGCGCCGCCCGCAGCGCCTCGTGGTCGACCGTGCCCTTCAGACGCAGCGGCAGCGGCATGTTGTACGTCGCCGACGGGCCTTCGAGCTGGTGCAGGAACCACAGGCGGCGCTGCGCGAAGGACAGCGGGACCAGGTCGGGGCGCGGCATCGGGCCCAGCGAGGTGCGGGTCGGGCCGCCGAGACCGAGCTGTTCGACCAGCCCGGCCACCGTCGGCGCCTCGAACAGCACCCGGAAGGGCAGTTCCACGTCCAGCTCGGCGCGCACCCGGCTGACGAGCCGGGTGGCGAGAAGCGAGTGCCCGCCCAGGTCGAAGAAGCTGTCGTCGAGGCCGACCCGGTCCACGTCCAGCACCTCGCGGAACAGACGGCACAGCGTCTCCTCCTGCGGAGTACGCGGGGCGCGCCCGTCGTCGGCCGCGGCACCGGCCGCGTAGTCCGGTACGGGCAGGGCCTTGCGGTCGAGCTTGTCGTTGGGTGTCAGCGGGAGCCGGTCCAGCAGCAGCACGGCGGCCGGGACGAGGTGTTCGGGCAGCCGCTCGGCCAGGTACGCGGTGAGGGCGGCGGGCTCGGGCGCGGCCGTGCCGTCCGGTACGGCGTAGGCGACGAGCCGCTGGTCGCCGGGGGTGTCCTCGCGGACGACGACGGCAGCCTGCCGTACCCCGTCGAAGCCGGTCAGCACGGACGCGATCTCGCCGGGCTCGACACGGAAGCCGCGGATCTTGACCTGTTCGTCGGCCCGGCCCATGAATTCGAGCTGGCCGTCGGCGCGCCACCGCGCCAGGTCGCCGGTCCGGTACATCCGCTCGCCGGACGCGAAGGGCGAGGCCACGAACCGCTCCGCCGTCAGGCCCGCGCGGCCCGCGTAGCCACGGGCCAGGCCCGCGCCCGCCGCGTACAGCTCACCGGTCACCCCCACCGGCACCGGGCGCAGGCCGGCGTCCAGCACGTACGTACGGGTGTTGGCGATCGGGTGCCCGATCGGCGCGGCCGTCGTGTCCATGGCCCCGCTCATCGAGACACAGACCGTGGACTCCGTCGGGCCGTACGCGTTGACGACCTCGCGGCCGCCCGCCGACCAGCGGGCGATCAGCTCCGGCGGCGCGGCCTCACCGGCCAGTACCACCGTCGTGAGCGCGTCCAGCGCCGTTTCGGCGCCCGCGGGGACCGCGCCCAGCACGGACGGCGGCAGCGTCAGGTGCGTCACCCGGTGACCGGCCAGCACCTCCTGGAGCGCCTCGCCGACCAACCGCCCGCCCTCGGGCACCACCAGCGTGGCACCGGCCCCGAACGCCATCACCAGTTCCCACCAGGCGGCGTCGAAGCTGGGCGAGGCGAACTGCAGGATCCGGCTGCCCGCCGTCACCCCGAGCCGCGCGGCCTGCGCGTACGCCAGGCTCGCCACGCCCCGGTGGGTGACCACGACGCCCTTGGGGCGCCCGGTGGAGCCGGAGGTGTAGATGACGTACGCGGGATTCTCCGGCGCGACGGCCACATCCGGGTCGGTGCCGGGGAAGGCGGACAGGCCCTGGCGCAGCGCCGCCTCGTCCAGGACGAGGACCGGAGCGGCGTCGGCAAGTATGAACTCCCGCCGCTCCCGCGGGTATTCGGGGTCGACGGGGACGTACGCGCCGCCCGCCTTGAGGACGGCGAGGATGGCTATCACCATCTCCACCGACCGCGGCAGCACCACACCCACCAGCTGCTCCGGACCCACGCCCTGCCCGGTCAGCCAGTGCGCCAGCCGGTTCGCCCGCGCGTCCAGTTCGCCGTACGACAGCGACTCGGTGCCGCAGACCACCGCGAGGGCGTCCGCGTCCCGGCGCGCGTGGCCGGCGAACAGCGCGGCGAGGGTGGCGGCCGGTACCTCGGCGGCCGTCCGGTTCCACCCGTCCACGATCCGAGCGCGCTCGTCACCGGTCAGCAGCTCGACCTGGCCGAGCCGCAGCGACGGGTCGGCGGTCACCTGCTCCAGCAGCCGCGTCCACCGGCCGAGCAGTCCTTCGACCGTCACCCGGTCGAACAGCTCGGTGGAGTACTGGACGGCGGAGACGACACCTTGCGGCGCGCCATCCGCACCGTGCCGCTCCACGACGTTCAGTTCGAGGTCGGCCTTGGAGATGCTGAGGTCGACGCCCTCGACGTCCACCTGGATGCCCGGCAGCGTGAAGCCGGCCTCCCCGGCGTTCTGGAGGCCGAGGATGACCTGGAAGAGCGGGTGGTGGGAGGTGGAACGCTCGGGGTTGAGGAGTTCCACCAGGTGCTCGAACGGCACATCCTGGTGGGCGTAGGCGGCCAGGTCGGTGTCCCGGACGCGGCCGAGCAATTCCTCGAAGCTGGGATCGCCCGAGGTGTCCGTACGGAGCACCAGCGTGTTGACGAAGAAGCCCACCAGATCGTCGAGCGCGTCGTCCATCCGCCCCGCGATCGGCGACCCCAGCGGAATGTCCGTCCCGGCCCCCAGGCGCGTCATCAGCGCCGCCATACCGGCCTGGAGCACCATGAACACCGTCGTGTTCGTCCGCCGGGCCAGCTCCACCAGCCGCCCGTGCAGCTCCGCGCCCAGCTCGAAGACGAGCGACGCGCCCTCGTAGGAGGCGACGGCCGGACGCGGCCGGTCGGCGGGGAAGGTCACCTGCTCCGGCAGGCCCGCCAGCTGCTCACGCCAGTAGTCCACCTGCCGCGCGTACACGCTGTCCGCGTCGGCCTCGTCGCCCAGCAGCTCCCGCTGCCACAGCGAGTAGTCCGCGTACTGCACCGGCAGTTCGGCCCACTGCGGGGCCGCGCCCTGGACGCGGGCGGTGTAGGCGGCTACCACGTCACGGGCCAGCGGGCCCATGGACCAGCCGTCCCCGGCGATGTGGTGCAGCAGGAGCAGCAGCACACAGTCCTGCGGCCCGGCGGCACCGGTCGTGCCGGTTTCGAAGAGCAGCGCGCGTACCGGGACGTCCGTGGCCAGCTCGAAGGCATAGCGTGCCGCCTTGTCGAGGGCGGCGGGCAGCTCGTCCTCCGTGACCGTGCGCCGCTCCCAGCCGAAGTCCGCCCCGTCCGGGTCCAGCACCCGCTGGTATGGCTCGCCGTCGTGCTCCGGGAAGACCGTACGCAGCGACTCGTGCCGCCCGACCACGTCACGCAGCGCCGCATGCAGTGCCTCCGCGTCCACCTCTCCCACGAGCCGCAGGGCCAACGGGATGTTGTAGGTCGCGGAGGGGCCCTCCAGCTTGTGCAGGAACCACAGGCGGCGCTGCGCGAACGACAGCGGCACCCGCTCGGGACGCGCCACCCGGGCCAGCGCCGTACGGGCCCGGCCGCCGGCCGCCGCCAGACGCGCGGCCAGCCCGGCCACCGTCGGCGCGCCGAACACGTCCTTGATCGGCAGCTCCGTCCCCAGAACGCTGCGGACGCGGCTGACCAGACGGGTGGCGAGCAGCGAGTGCCCGCCCAGATCGAAGAAACTGTCGTCGACACCGACCCGGTCCACGCCCAGCACCTCGGCGTAGAGCCCGCACAGGACCTCTTCCTGCGGGGTCCGCGGGGCGCGGCCGTCCGCACCGGCCGCGTACTCGGGTGCGGGCAGGGCCTTGCGGTCCAGCTTGCCGTTGGGCGTCAGCGGCAGCCGGTCCAGGACCATCACCGCCGACGGCACCATGTACTCCGGCAGCCGCTCCGCCAGGCCCGCGAGGAGGGCGGCAGGGCGTGCGGCCGCGCCGTGGCCGTCCTCGGGCACCACGTACGCGACGAGCCGCTGATCGCCCGGGGTGTCCTCAAGGACGACGACCGCCGCCTGCCGTACGCCCTCGGACCGGCCCAGGAGCGAGGCGATCTCGCCCGGCTCGATACGGAAGCCGCGCAGCTTGACCTGCTCGTCGGCGCGGCCCAGGTACTCCAGCTGCCCGTCGGCGCGCCACCGCGCCAGGTCGCCGGTGCGGTACATCCGTACGCCCGGCTCGAACGGCGAGGCCACGAAGCGCTCCGCCGTCAGCCCGGCCCGGCCCACGTAACCACGGGCCAGCCCCGCGCCGGAGACGTACAGCTCACCGGTCACGCCCACCGGCACCGGCCGCAGCGCCGCATCCAGCACATACGCACGGGTGTTGGTCACCGGACGGCCGATCGGCGCAACCAGTTCATCGGCCGAGTCGCCCATCGACACACAGACCGTGGACTCCGTCGGGCCGTACGCGTTGACGACCTCGCGCCCGTCCACCGCCCACCGGGCGATCAGCTCAGGCGGCACCGTTTCACCGGCCACCAGCACGGTCCGCAGCGCGGGCAGGCGCACCTCGGTGCCGGGCGGCAGGGCGCCCAGGACCGACGGCGGCAGCGTCGCATGGGTCACGCCGTGCTCTGTGAGCACGCTCGCGAGGGCTTCGCCGACCAGCCGGCCGCTCTCCGGTACCACGAGCGCGGCGCCCGAGGAGAACGTCATCACCAGTTCCGCCCAAGCGGCGTCGAAGCTGGGCGACGCGAACTGGAGCACCCGGCTGCCCGGGCCGACGCCCAGGGGACGGCCCTGCGCGTGGGCCAGGCTCGGCACGCCCCGGTGGGTGACCACGACGCCCTTGGGGCGCCCGGTGGAGCCGGAGGTGTAGATGACGTACGCCGGGTTCTCCGGCGCGACGGCCACGCCCGGGTCGGTGTCCGGGAAGCCCGACAGGTCCTGGCACAGCGCCGCCTCATCCAGGACGAGGACCGGAGCGGCGTCGGCCAGAATGAACTCGCGTCGCTCTTGCGGGTATTCGGGATCGACAGGTACATAGGCGCCGCCCGCCTTGAGGATGGCGAGGATGGCTATCACCATCTCCACCGACCGCGGCAGCACCACACCCACCAGCTGCTCCGGACCCACGCCCTGCCCGGTCAGCCAGTGCGCGAGGCGGTTCGCCCGCGCGTTCAGCTCCCCGTACGACAGGGTCAGGGCGTCGGACAGCACGGCAGGGGCCTGCGGGTCCCGCCGTACCTCGTCCTCGAACAGCCCGGCCAGCGTCTTCGCGGGCAGCTCGGTGCCGGTGGCGTTCCAGTCGGCCAGCAGGCGGGTGCGCTCCTCGGGTGTCAGCAGCTCCGCCCGGCCGATGGGCCGCACCGGGTCCGCGACGGCCTGTTCCAGCAGGCGTGTCCAGCGCGCCACGAAGCCCTCGACGGTGGTCCGGTCGTACAGCGCCGTGGCGTATTCGGCCAGCGCCTCGATCCCGGCCGGCTCGCCGGTCCCGCTGTACTGCTCGGCCACGTTGAAGACCAGGTCGGCCCTGGCCACGCTGAGGTCGACACCCTCCACCTCGACCTGAAGGCCGGGCAGTTGGAAGGCGGCTTCCTGGCCGTTCTGGAGGCCCAGGATGACCTGGAAGAGCGGGTGGTGGGAGGTGGAGCGCTCGGGATTGAGGAGCTCCACCAGGTGCTCGAACGGCACGTCCTGGTGGGCGTACGCGGCGAGGCTCGACTCCCGTACGCGGCCGAGCAGCTCCTCGAAGCTGGGATCGCCCGAGGTGTCCGTCCGCATCACCAGCGTGTTGACGAAGAAGCCCACCAGGTCGTCAAGGGCATCGTCCATCCGACCCGCGATGGGCGAACCGAGCGGAATGTCCGTCCCGGCCCCCAGACGCGTCATCAGCGCCGCCATACCGGCCTGGAGCACCATGAACACCGTCGTGTTCGTCCGCCGGGCCAGCTCCACCAGCCGCCCGTGCAGGTCGGCGTCGAGGGTGAAGGCCAGGTGGCCGCCCTCGTAGGAGGTGACGGCCGGGCGGGGGCGGTCGGCGGGGAACGTCACCTGGTCGGGAAGGCCCGCCAACTGCTCGCGCCAGTAGTCCACCTGCCGCGCGTAGACGCTGTCCGCGTCGGCCTCGTCGCCCAGCAGCTCACGCTGCCAGAGGGTGTAGTCCGCGTACTGCACCGGCAGCTCCGCCCACTGCGGGGCCTCGCCCCGGACGCGGGCGCCGTACGCCGCCATGACATCGCGGGCCAGCGGGCCCATCGACGAGCCGTCGCCCGCGATGTGGTGCAGCAGAAGCAGCAGCACACCGGTGTCGGCGTCGATGTCGTGCAGCCAGGCCCGGAGCGGGACCTCGGCGGCCAGGTCGAAGCCGTACCGGGCGGCTTCCTCAAGGGCGGTGGGCAGCTCGGCCTCGGTGACCGTGCGGCGCTCCCAGCCGAAGTCCGCCTCTTCCGGGTCCAGCACCAGCTGGTACGGCTCGCCGTCCCGGCTCTCCCGGAAGACGGTGCGCAGCGATTCGTGCCGCGCCACCACGTCCCGCAGCGCCGCCCGCAGGGCGTCCGCGTCGACGCCGCCCTTCAGGCGCAGCACCAGCGGCATGTTGTACGTTGCGGAGGGGCCCTCCAGCTTGTGCAGGAACCACAGGCGGCGCTGCGCGAACGACAGCGGCACCCGCTCGGGCCGCTCCCTGCGCACCAGCGCCGTACGGGTCTCTCCCCCGGCCGCCGCCAGCCGGCCGGCCAGCGCGGCCACCGTCGGCGCGCCGAACACGTCCTTGATCGGGATCTCCACGCCGAGGACGCTGCGGACGCGGCTGACCAGGCGGGTGGCGAGCAGCGAGTGCCCGCCCAGATCGAAGAAACTGTCGTCGACACCGACCCGGTCCACACCCAGCACCTCGGCGAACAGGGCGCACAGGGCGGCTTCCCGGTCGGTACGCGGCCTGCGGCCGCTCGTGGTGGCGGCGTACTCGGGCACCGGCAGGGCCTTGCGGTCCAGCTTGCCGTTGGGCGTCAAGGGCAACCGGTCCAGGACCATCACCGCCGACGGCACCATGTACTCCGGCAGCCGCTCGGCGAGACGCGCGCGGGCCGCCTTGACCACGGCACCGATGCCACGGGCGGCTACGGGGTTGTTCGTCCACGGGCCACCGCCGGCGGCAGGCAGGTACACGCCCGACAGGGCGGCGCCTTCCGCTCCGGCCGGGAGGAGCACCGCGTCGAACCGCGCCACCGACCGCGCCGACCAGGTGGGAACCACGTACAGACCGTGCTCCCGGCCGCGCGCGACCAGGTCTTCCGGGTCGACCGGGGCGCCGCCGCCGAAGTCCTCGGCGTCCAGGCCGTCCAAGGCCCGCTCAGCCGCCACCTCGGCGGCCAGCCGCGCACTGGGGATGCCGGTGACACGCAGCGGCGCGCCGTCGAATCCGGTCAGCACAGCGGTCAGATCCAGCCCGGCGGCCCATATCAGCTGACGTGCTGTGGACACGTCCACGACCTTTTCGGGCGCCTTGTGGAGGACGACCTCATAGCGGTGCCGGGTCAGCTCGTTGTGGTATGCGCCCGGCTTGAGCCGGATGTCCAGCGCGCCCACCCGCTCGTCCCGTTCCGCCAGCTCCGCGAAGAACTCCGGAGCGGTCACCAACTCCTTTTCCAGCAGCACCGCCCGGTCCACGACCGCACGCGCCGAGGCCCCCCGCCCGGCGTTGACCGCCGCGTGCAGCGCCCGCAGCGACCCCGCGTGCCGCACGTCACCGATCACCAGCCGGCCGCCGGGCGCGACGAGGGCGAGCAACTGGTCGACGACCTTGGCCAGGTACGCGTCGTCCGGGAAGTACTGGATCACCGAGTTGATCAGTACGGTGTCGAAGTGACCGGCGGGCAGCCCCGTCACGTCGTCGGCGGCCTGGCTCCGCAGCCGCACCCGGTCGCTCAGTCCCGCCTCTGCCACCTGCGCCGACAGCCGCTCGATGACCTCGGCCGACAGGTCCGTACCCCAGTACTCGTCCACGTCCCGGGCAAGGTGGGCCATCAGCAGACCCGCCCCCAGGCCGACCTCCAGCACCCGGCGGCCACCGAAGCCGCGCACCCGCTGCACGATGGCGTCCCGCCAGGCCCGCATCTCGCTCAGCGGGATCGGCTCACCAGTGTAGGAGCTGTCCCAGCCGGAGAAGTCCTCGCCGAAGGCGATGCCCTTCGTACCCGTCTCGGCGTACACCGAGTCGTAGATCTCCCGCCACTCCTCGACCTGCGCG
>NZ_LGCW01000038.1:0-22560 GCF_001279365.1 Streptomyces sp. NRRL F-5755
CTCGTCGGGTCGGCGGGTCGGTTCGGGCTGACTGGGCTGTTCGCTGTGCTGGCTCATGGCTCGAAGATCCCGCGAACCACCGCACCGCCGCGACCCCTGTGGATAACTCCGGGTGACGGAAGTTGTCCACAGGATCGGGCGGCGGTTCGCGCGTTGTCAGTGGCATCGGGTTGCATGGGGGCATGAGCAACGAAGACCTGCGTGCCGCGGCCGATGCCGTCCTCTCCCGCCTCGTCGGCGACCCCGGCGGCACGGCGCGGCTGCGCGAGGACCAGTGGCGGGCGATCGAAGCGCTGGTCGCCGAGCACCGCCGCGCGCTGGTGGTGCAGCGCACGGGCTGGGGCAAGTCGGCGGTCTACTTCGTCGCGACCGCGCTGCTGCGTCAGCGCGGCGCCGGACCGACCGTGATCGTCTCCCCGCTGCTCGCGCTGATGCGCAACCAGGTCGAGGCGGCCGCCCGCGCCGGGATCCACGCGCGCACGATCAACTCGTCCAACACCGAGGACTGGGACACCATCCAGGCCGAGGTGGCGGCGGGCGAGGTCGACGTGCTGCTCGTCAGCCCCGAGCGGCTGAACAACCCCGACTTCCGCGACCAGGTGCTCCCCAAGCTGGCCGCGGCCACCGGTCTGCTCGTGGTCGACGAGGCGCACTGCATCTCCGACTGGGGCCACGACTTCCGGCCCGACTACCGGCGGCTGCGCACGATGCTCGCCGACCTCCCGCCCGGCGTGCCCGTGCTCGCCACGACGGCGACGGCCAACGCGCGGGTCACGGCCGACGTTGCCGAGCAGCTCGGTACGGGCGAGGGCGCAGCCGAAGCCCTCGTCCTGCGCGGCCCGCTGGACCGGGAGAGCCTGAGCCTGGGCGTTCTTCCGCTGCCGGACGCCGCGCACCGGCTGGCCTGGCTGGCCGACCATCTGCACGAGCTGCCGGGCTCGGGGATCATCTACACGCTCACGGTCGCCGCGGCCGAGGAGGTCACCGCCTTCCTGCGGCAGCGCGGCCACACGGTCTCCTCGTACACCGGCAAGACCGAGAACGCGGATCGTCAGCAGGCCGAGGACGACCTGCTCGGCAACCGCGTCAAGGCGCTGGTCGCCACCTCCGCGCTCGGCATGGGCTTCGACAAGCCCGACCTCGGGTTCGTGGTGCACCTCGGCTCGCCGTCCTCCCCCATCGCGTACTACCAGCAGGTCGGGCGTGCCGGCCGCGGTGTCGAGCACGCCGAGGTGCTGCTGCTCCCCGGCCGTGAGGACGAGGCGATCTGGAAGTACTTCGCGTCCCTGGCCTTCCCGCCCGAGGAGCAGGTGCGCCGGACCCTGGACGTCCTGGCGGGCGCGGACCGGCCGCTGTCGCTGCCGGCGCTGGAGCCGCTGGTCGAGCTGCGCCGTTCGCGCCTGGAGACCATGCTGAAGGTGCTCGACGTGGACGGCGCGGTGCACCGGGTCAAGGGCGGCTGGACCGCCACCGGCCGCCCGTGGACGTACGACGCCGAGCGTTACGCCTGGGTGGCGCGGCAGCGCGAGGCCGAGCAGCAGGCCATGCGGGACTACGCCACGACGACCGGCTGCCGGATGGAATTCCTGCGGCGGCAGCTCGACGACGAGGCCGCGACGCCGTGCGGTCGCTGCGACAACTGCGCGGGCGCGCGCTTCACCACCGAGGTGTCCACCGCGTCGCTGGACGCGGCGCGCGGCGAGCTGGGGCGGCCGGGCGTGGAGGTGGAGCCGCGGCGCATGTGGCCGACCGGCCTGCCCGCCATCGGCGTCGATCTCAAGGGGCGTATTCCGGCGGGCGAGCAGGCGGCCACCGGGCGTGCGCTGGGCCGGCTCTCCGACATCGGCTGGGGCAACCGGCTGCGTCCGATGCTCGCCGCGCAGGCTCCGGACGGACCGATTCCGGACGATGTCGCGTCCGCGGTCGTCACGGTCCTCGCGGACTGGGCGAAGGGCCCAGGCGGCTGGGCGTCGGGGGCGCCGGACGCCCCGGCGCGTCCCGTGGGCGTGGTGGCCCTCGATTCCCGTACCCGCCCTGAGCTGGTCCGTTCCCTGGGAGAGCGCATCGCCGCCGTCGGGCGGATGCCGTTCCTGGGGACGGTGACATACGCGGACCACGATGCGGATCCCCGGATTCCGCGCAGCAACAGCGCCCAGCGACTGCGGGCGCTGCACGGCTCGTTGAGCGTGCCGCCGGAATTGGCGCAGTCCCTGGCCTCGGCCAACGGGCCGGTGCTGCTGGTGGACGACTACGCGGACACCGGATGGACCTTGGCCGTGGCCGCGCGGCTGCTGCGCAAGGCGGGCGCCGCCGAGGTGTTTCCGCTGGTCCTTGCCGTGCAGGGATGAGGTGATGGGGGTGGTCGGGCGTCAGGGGCCGGTGCGGCGGGCAGGAATACCACAAGCGCGGTGCCCGATTCCGGCTGTGCGCGCGTCCGCTTCATTGCCGCATGCCTGTACGAACGCGAGAATTGGCCCCGCTTCCCCGTACCGGCCGTCCGCGGCCGGGTACGGCGGTACCGAGCCGTGCCCGCGCGGCCGGCCGCCGTCCGGCGCGTGGACGCGTAGACGAAGGGAGGACCGTGACCTTCGGCTTCGCCCAGCCCCCGGACGTGTCGCTGCCCACCTCAGCCGATTCCGCCGCCCGGCTCAGCCGCATGCTGGAGCCCTCCGAGTGGGCGTCGGCCGGGATCCCCCTGCTGCGCAATCCGCGGGAGATCGTCACCGGCCTGCACGACCGCCATCTGCCGGGGCTCTCGACGGCTGTCGTGGCGGTGCTCGGCCCGGAGGAACGGATCACCGCCAGCGCGTCGTTCGTCCAGCACGCCTCGGCCCCGGACGGCTGGGAGTTCCGCAACGCGCTCCTGGCCCAGCTGCGCCGGGTCGTCCCGCACGACCTGCGGCTGCGGGTGCCGGTCCGTACGGCCGTACTGCTCTACTGCCGTGAGGGCGAGCCCTGTTGGACGGAGACGGACGGCGCCTGGATGTGGGGGCTGCGCGACGCGTGCACCCTGCACGGCCTGCGCTGCGGCGCCTACATCACGCTGACGCGCAGCGGCTGGCAGGTGCTGGGCGAAGGGCGCGGAGGCCGGCGCCCGCGCTCGGCCGCGCGTACCGAGCGCCTTGGGGGTACGGAACACCCGCCGCACCGGCACGTACCGGAACAGCCCGGTCCGGACGAGCGGCGAGAAGCCTCGGGACCGGTTCGGCAGCCCGGGACCGCACCGTTTCGACGGGACGCGTCCGGGCCTGGCCGAGGGGACGGGCCCGTACCGGCTCAGGGAGACGCGTACGGGCAGGCCGAGAGCGCCGGGCAGCCGGAGGCGTCCGAACTCCTCGGCAGATCGCGGCGGCCCGTGCCGTCGCCACCGTCCGGGGCACCGGAGCGATGCGCTCCGGTGGAGCGGTCCCCCGCCATGGACCGGACGCGTACGGCCGCACCGCAGCCGTATCCCACGCAGTCGCGGCCCCTTTCGGAGCAGCCGTGCGGCGACGGCCGACCGGCATCACACCGTGGCGCGGGCGGCGCGGCGGACTCCCGGCGGCGCACCGCGGCCCGTTGACCGCGCGCACGCGGCGCGAGACGCCCGGCCGGCCCAGGGCCGCCGGGCTCCCCCCGTCCGTGCTTTTCAGGCGCTGACGCCCAGGAGGGCGTTGATGCGCTGCGGGTCGCCGCAGACGACCAGGAGCGCACCGGCCCGGGCCATCGCGGCGGGCAGGGCACGGGCGATGGTCTCCTCCGCGCCGCCGTTCACCGCGACGACCACGACAGGGCGCCCGGTCGCGCGCTCGGCGGCGGCGTCCGCGTAGAACACGTCGTCCGCGGCGTCGTGCTGCGCCCAGTAGGACGCCTCGCCGAAGGACAGCTCGTGTGCGGCCCAGGGGTGCATCTCGCCGGTGGTGAGCACCAGGATCTCGCCCGGCGCACGCCCGGAGTCCAGCAGCAGGTCGACGGCCTCCTCGGCGGCGTCGAGCGCGCCGGACTGCGGGGCCGGGATCAGCTGGAGCTGCGCTCCGGAAGCGGCGTCGGCGGGACCTGCGGTCGCGGCGGGCTGCTTGGGCCCCGTGCGCTGCGCCGGAGGGGCGCCGGCCGGTCCACGGGACGGCGCGGCGGGTCCGGGCTTGCCGGGGCGGGCGCTGGCCGCGGGGGCGCCGCGCGGAGGCGCGGGGCGGGGACCGGGGCCAGGAACAGGACGGGGGGTCGACGCGGTGCGGCCGGCGGCCGGAGTTGCGCGGGGACCCGGGACACTCTCGTGAATCTGAGGCTCCTCGGGGATGAGAGGCATAAAAGGATGTCTATCAAACGTAGGTGCGGAACACGTCATCGGGTACCGAATTCATGCCCGCACCGCTCAGAAGTCGAAGCCGAGTTGGCCACCGGCCTCCAGAGCGGCTGCTTCGGGGGTGCTGCGCACCTTCTTCAGGTGCCGCCAGCGGGGCAGGGCGTCCATGTAGGACCACGACACCCGGTGGTGGCATGTGGGGCCGTACTCCTCCAGGGCCGCGCGGTGCGCGGGCGACGGGTAGCCGGCGTTCTCCGCGAAGGCGAAGTCGGCGTGCACGTCGGCCAGTTCACCCATCATCGCGTCGCGACGGACCTTGGCGAGCACGGAGGCCGCGGCCACCGCGATGCAGGACTGGTCGCCCTTGATGACCGTACGGACCTTCCAGGGGCCGCCCAGGTAGTCGTGCTTGCCGTCGAGGATCACCGCGTCCGGACGGACCGGCAGCGCCTCCAGGGCGCGTACGGCCGCGAGCCGCAGCGCCGCGGTCATACCCAGGTCGTCGATCTCCTCCGGAAAGGCGTGCCCCAGGGCGTGCGCCGTGACCCAGCCGTCGAGCACCTCGGCGAGTTCGGCACGTCGCTTGGGTGTCAGCAGCTTGGAATCGGTGAGTCCGGCCGGCGGGCGGCGCAGTCCGGTGACGGCTGCGCAGACGCTGACCGGACCGGCCCAGGCGCCGCGCCCGACTTCGTCCACCCCAGCGATGATCTTTGCACCCGTGGTGGCGCGAAGCGATCGCTCGACGGTGTGGGTTGGGGGCTCGTACGGCATGGCGCCAGCAAGCGTACGCCTAGTCGCGGCGGGCGTGCGCACCGGGTACCGCCTGAATGTGGTGCTGTGGGGGGGGGGAGGGATGCCGGAGAGATCCAGGGCGGTGATCCGGAGGGCCCGTGGTCGCGGGTGGGGTGGGGCGGTCGGCCGTGGGCGGGGTCGCGGACTGTGCTTTTGCGTGTGCGGGGTGCGACAGCGCGAGGGCTGGGGGTGGTCTCCGGCTTCTGAAGGCGTCGGCGCACTTTCAGGCGTGTACCGGCATTCACAGGCGTGTCACCGGCATCCGGGAGTCATCGCAGCGCTCGTACGCGCCGGCCCTCCGCACTAGATCAACTGGAGGCGCGGAGAGCCTGCTTGGTCACCTCGCCCGGGGCGGATACGGGCTGTTCCTCGCCGTAAGCGCCCCGGCCTCGGCTCTTCCGGTTGCCCGGCTGCTACCGTCTGTGGCCCGTCAGCCGGAGAGGTCCGGCATCCAGCTCGGAAGCGCTTCCGTACGGTCCAGCCAGTCCTGGGGCGGCGTGGCGCCGCCGGCGGTGACGATTCCGCCGACGATGGCGCAGGTGGTGTCCACGTCGCCGCCCGCCTGAGCGGTGGCCCAGAAAGCCTGCTCGAAGTCGCCGAGGTGGCGGGCGGCGGCCCACAGTGTGAAGGGGACGGTGTCGTGGGCGCTGGTCCGGCGCCCGCAGCCCAGGACCGCGGCGACCGTGCCCGCGTCGGCGTAGTCGAGCATGTCCCGGGCACGCCGCAGGCCGGCCTGCACGGCGCTGCGCGGGATCAGCTCCAGTACGCCGTCCAGCAGCGCTTCGGGGCCGGTCGTACGGTCGGGGGCGGCGGCCAGGGCGGCCGCTGCGGCCACCGCCATCGCTCCGACCACCGCTTCCCGGTGCTGGTGGGTGGTGTAGGCCGAGATCTCGGCCTGGTGCGTCGCCTGCTCGGGGTCGTCCGCGTACCAGGCGCCGAGGGGCGCGATACGCATGGCCGCGCCGTTGCCCCAGGAGCCCTGCCCGTTGAAGAGCGCCGAGGCCAGCTCGCGCCAGTCGCCGCCCTCCCTGATCAGCCGGAGCATGCGGTTGACCGCCGGGCCGTAGCCGCGGTCGAAGTCGTGGTGATCGGCGAAGGAGCGGGCCAGCGCGTCCTGGTCGATGCGCCCGTGGGCCGAGAGCACGGCCACGACCGAGCAGGCCATCTCCGTGTCGTCGGTCCACTGCCACGGTGACGGCGGCAGCTCACGGCGCTTGAGGTGGGGGTAGTTGGCGGGAACGAAGAACTGGGAGCCGAGGGCATCGCCCAGGGAAAGTCCGCGCAGGCTCGTAAGGGCCCGCTCGAAGCGGTCTGCGTCACGGTGGTCGGCGCTCATCGGTGTGCACTCTAACCGGTGATGCCGTACGACTCCGGTTCACACCAGCGTTCGAACGGCCGGTCCAGTGCGTAGCGGCCGTCCGGGCCCAGGAGGAGCGAGCGCCACTCCGCGTTGCCCGGGTTGGTCAGGGACTCGAACTCCGCCACGGTCCAGTGGAACCACCGCATGCAGAAGAGCCGCATGGTCAGACCGTGCGTGACGATCAAGACGTTCGGCGGGTGGTCCGGGTGCTCGAAGCTGCGCCACAGGCTCTCCAGGAACGCGCCGACGCGGTCGTACACATCGGCGCCGGACTCGCCCTGCGCGAAGCGGTAGAAGAAGTGGCCGTAGGCGTCGCGGTACACCTTCTGCAGGCGTACGTCCTCGCGGTCCTGCCAGTTCCCCCAGTCCTGCTCGCGCAGCCGCGGCTCCTCGCGGACCCGGACCCGGTCCATGTCGAGCCCGAGCGCCTGGAAGGTCTGGTGCGTGCGGCGGTACGGCGACACATACGCGGAGATCCGCTCGTCACCGAACATCGCCCGCAACGATTCCCCGGCCTCTTCGGCCTGCCGCAGCCCGTTCTTCGTCAGGCTCAGCGCGTGATCGGGCTCCCGCTCGTAGACCGTGTCGTCGGTGTTCCCCTCCGATTCTCCGTGGCGGATGAGGATGATGCGTCGGGGCCGTGCCATGCCGCCACCCTAAAACGGTTGCTCTGTACATGCCTCATGCCCCGACCGGAGCTGCCGTCGGCACGTGGGCACGCCCCAGCGATCACCTATCACTCCAGCCGACGCCCCGGCCAGGGTCGCCCCCGTCCCAACAGCCGCCCGCGCTACAGCCCGGCCTCACTCCAGCTCCGTCACTCCCGCCCCTCCACCACCCGCCCAGACCGCACCTCGCAGCGTCGGCCGTCGAAACGGCGGGCGAGCAGTCGGTCGTGTGAGACGACGACCAGAGCGCCGGGCCAGGCGGCGAGTGCGGTGTCCAGTTCTTCGACGAGGGGGAGCGAGAGGTGGTTGGCCGGCTCGTCCAGGAGCAGGAGGTCGGCGGGGCGGGCCAGCAGGCGGGCCAGGGCCAGTCGGCGTCGCTGGCCCGCCGAGAGGGAGCCCACCGGTACCTGGAGATCGCTCTCGCGGAACAGACCGAACGAGAGCAGAAGTTCGGTGAGCTCCTCCGAGTCTCCGGGCAGGCCCCGGCCGAAGGCCGACAGCAGCCGTTCCTGCGGTCGGGACACCGGTATCTCCTGGGCCAGGTAGCCGATGTGTCCACGGCGCACGACCGTGCCCGCGTCGGGCTGCTGCACGCCTGCCATGAGCCGTAGCAGCGTGCTCTTGCCTGCTCCGTTGGCGCCGTGGATCAGCAGCCGCTCTCCCGCGGCGACGGAGAGCGCGTCCACGGCCAGGCGGTCCCCCACCCGTATGCCGCTCAGCTCGATGAGCGTGCCCTCGGTGTCACCGGCGGTCGGCCCGGCGTGAAAGCGGAGTGGCTCCGGCGGTCGAGGGACCGGGGTGGCGTGGAGCCGCCGCAGTCGTTCCTGTGCGTTGCGCACCCGGCCGGCCACCGATGCCTGGACCCGCCCTCCGGCGCGGTCGTACGCCATTTTGTTGTTGTCCTTGATGGACCGCCCTTGGGCGACACTGCGGGCGGCACCGTCTGCGAATTCGGTGAGCCGCCGGGTCTCGGCGCACCATTGCTCGTACTCCTGCTCCCAGCGCCGGCGGGCCGCGGCCTTGGCGGCGACGAAGGTGCCGTACCCGCCGCCGTACCGGACGACGGCCTTGCGGTCGGCGTCCACCTCTACGATCGTCTCGGCCACGCGCTGCAGGAAGAGGCGGTCGTGCGACACCGCGAGGACCGTGCCGCGGTGGGCCATCAGCGCGGACTCCAGCCAGTCCAGCGCCTCCGCGTCGAGGTGGTTGGTCGGTTCGTCGAGCAGCATCACCTCGGGTGACGCGGCTATCAGGCAGGCGATGCCCAGTCTTGCCTGCTCCCCGCCGGACAGGCTGCCGAACGGGCGGTCCCGCTCCACGTGCCCCAGGCCCACGCCGTACAGCGCCTTGTCGACACGGACATCTGCTTCGTACCCTCCGCGGAGTTCGTAGACGCCGAGCAGTCGACCGTATTCCTCCAGGTCTTCCGGTCTTCCATCGCCGAGCTGCGCCTCCAGCGCACGCAGTCGGCGCTCGATCTCGCGCAGCTCCGCGAGCGCGGCGTCCACCGCCTGCTGGACCGTGCAGTCGCCCGGCAGGTCGGGGACCTGGCCGAGGTGACCGATGCCTCCATCGGCGGTGAGGACCATCCGGCCTTCGTCCGGCCGCTCCAGCCCCGCGACGAGGCGCAGCAGCGTCGACTTGCCGGCGCCGTTCTCCCCCACGATCCCGACCCGGTCACCGGGGCGTATCGAGAGGGAGACGCCGTCCAGCAGGAGCCGGTCACCGTAGGACTTGGACACCTCGTGGAGCGAAATCTGTGTGGTCATGAGCACCCCCGACTCCGCGGCACCACACCGCGGCCTCAAACGCTACGCTTGTTGCGTTACGTCGATAATGGCACACGCCGCCGCACTAATGCAACGGGAGTAGCAGTTGTCCGAGGAAAACGCACCGGAGGCCCCCGCACCGAGCCCCGGCACCCGCCGTCCGGGCGGGCGCACCGCCCGCACTCGCGCCGCCGTCCGCGATGCCGTGCTGGCGGGCCTGACCGAACACGGCTATCCCGGTCTGACCGTCGAATACGTCGCGGAGCACTCGGGCGTGCACAAGACCACGCTCTATCGCCGGTGGGGCGACCTCGAAGGGCTGCTGGCCGACACTCTCGACCTGGCCGGCGAGGACACCTGGACGCCGCCCGACACCGGGTCCCTCGCGGGCGATCTGCGCGCGCTCGCCCGCGAAGTGGTGGATGCGTTCACCGATCCGGTCACCGCGGCCTCCGGATCCGCGATCATCGCGGCCGCGTTCCAGTCGCAGCGGGCCGCGGACGCGCTGCACGCCTACTACGCGGAACGTTTCTGCCGCTGCGAGCCCATGATCCAGCGCGCCGTCGAGCGCGGCGAGCTACCGGCCCAAGAGGACGGCATCGACGCCGGAGCGCTCGCGCGGGCCGCGTGCGCCCCGCTCTTCCTGCGACTCTTCATCACGCGCGAGCCGGTAGACGCGCACACCGCCGACCAGAGCGCCGCAGCGGCCCTCGCAGCCGCACAGGCCGGAGTGTTCACCCCAGCGGGCGCCGGGGCGGCAGCCGGGACCAGCACGCCCACCCCTCCCAGGTAACAGCGCAGGAACCAGCGGAATACGGGCCGGTGCCGCCCAGCCACACCGCACGGCCGCCCGGCCCCCCACCGCATGGCGCGACCCTCAACCGGCGGGCGGCACCAACGGACGCCCCCATCCCGGTTCACCACAGCCGCCCCACGGCAGCCGACCCACCTGATCTCACCCGCTCACCACAACAAGGCACCCGCGGCGCCCTCACACCGTCCAAGACGGCTCAAGATCCGCCACATCCCCCGTCACAGCCCGCACATCGGCCTCCGTCTGCGCCCGGAACCCCAGCCGCTCGACGCGCTCCGGGCGGTACTTCCCCCGTTCGGCCGCCGACTCCCACATCGACAGGATCAGGAACTCCTCCCCCGGCGCGCGCCCCATCAGGCCGCGCAGCATGCCCGGGGAGCCGGCCATGGCCGGATTCCACACCTTCTCCTGCATCAGCATGAAGTGCTCGACCCGGTCGGCACGCACCTGGCAGTGCGCTATGCGCAGGACGTCGGCGTCCGCGAAGACGGGCCGGAAGCCCACCTTCACGTCGAGTTCGTACTCGAACAGGCGCACCCGGGAGTCCTTGAACGTGCCCACCTGCGCCGCCGCCAGCCGGTCGTGCGAGCGCGCCATGAAGGAGTCGTAGAACGCCCGGCTCTCCCAGAAGGCCACCAGATGCGCGACCGACGGACGCGTCCTGCTCCATCCGCCGCCCTGGCCCCGGAATCCCGGTTCGCCGAGCAGCCCCGCCCATTTCCGCTGCCCCCGTTCGAACCCCCGGCGGTCCACGACCGTGCATCTAATCCACTTGACCAGCACCGCGCCATCGTACGGCCCGGGCAGGCCCGGCATCACCGCGCGTCACGCACCCTCCACACCGAACTTCC
Source organism: Streptomyces sp. NRRL F-5755 (assembly GCF_001279365.1). Lineage (NCBI taxonomy): Bacteria > Bacillati > Actinomycetota > Actinomycetes > Kitasatosporales > Streptomycetaceae > Streptomyces > Streptomyces sp. NRRL F-5755. The sequence goes on from NZ_LGCW01000038.1 coordinate 10,537, forward strand.
CTACGGGCGCGGGTCGATCGGGGTGAACACTCCGCACCGCCGTTCGACCGCTTCGGCCGCTTCCAGGCACAGGTCCTCCCGGTAGGCGCGCCCGATGAGCTGCACGCCGTACGGGAGCCCCCGCGCGACCCCGGTCGGTACGGCCACCGCCGGTACGCCCACGAAACTGGTGGCCGTACACAGGCGCATGGCCCGCTGGACGCGCGCGTGCGACTCCCGGTCCCGGATCTCCAGGTCCGGCTCGAAGGGCGGCTCGGTGAAGACCGGGGCCAGCACCAACGGGTATGTGTCCAGGAATTCGGCCCATGCCCTTTGGATGCCGAGTCGCGCGCTCGTCAGCCGCAGGTAGGCGGGCACGTCCGGGGGTACGGCGTCCTGGCCCTCCATCGACATCTCGATGTAGCGGTGTCCACCCTCGCCCAGGAGGTTCCGCATCACCGGCCAGGTGGGGGCGAATTCGGCCATGGTCATACGGCCGTACACCTCCAGCGCTTCGTCCAGGCGCGGCACGTCCGGAACCTCGCACACCTGGTGCCCCGCGTCGCGCAGCGCATCCGCCGCATCCTCGACGGCCTTGCGCACCAGGGGGTGCACTCCCTTGCCACCCGGGTCGGTGACCATCGCGATCTTCAGGGGCCGCGGTACGGGCTCGCCATACAGGGGAGCCGGTACGGCCCGCGGGTCACGGGGGTCGGTGCCCGCCAGCGCCTCGTACACGAGACGGAGGTCGCCGACCGTACGGGCCAGCGGTCCGTCGACCACCAGCACCTGACCGGCCAGCGCCGGATCGTCGGCGCCGAGACGGTGGTCGGCGGGGAAGCGCCCATACGTGGGCTTCAGGCCCGCCACGCCGCAGAAGGACGCGGGGATGCGCACCGACCCGCCGGAGTCGTTGCCGAGCCCGATCGCGGCCATCCCGCTGGCCACCGCAGCGCCGTCGCCCCCACTGGTGCCGCCCGGCGTCACCTCCGGCGACCAGGGGTTGCGGGTGTCGCCGTACAGCTCGCTGCGGGTGTGGACGCCCGCGAGGACGAGGGTGGGCATGTTGCTGTGCCCGATCGGGACGGCACCGGCGGCGCGCAACCGCGCCACCGGGGGCGCATCGGAGTGCGCGATGTTGTGACGGAAGCGCTCGGCACCGTATGTGGTCGGCGCGCCCTCCACGGCGGTGGTCTCCTTGACCGTGAAGGGCACTCCGGCGAGCGGCCCCGGGTCCTGGCCCGCGGCACGCCGCCGGTCCACCTCGGCCGCGTCCGCACGCGCCCGGTCGGCGAAGAGCTGGGTGACGGCGTTGACGGCCGGATTGACCTCGGCGATGCGCTCCAGGTGGCGTTCCACCAGTTCCACGGCGGTCACCTCGCCGCTCCGGACGGCCGCCGCCTGGGCTCCGGCGGACATCTTCCACAGTGCCTGCTCCGCTTCCACCACTTGCTCCTTCACCCTCGTTCCCCTTCGCCTTCGCTGCACCCGGGCATCCGGATCGCTCCGCTCCCGATGGACGAGCGCGGACACGCGGCGTCGCCCCACACCCGTTCCGATGCAAGCGCATCACATCGTACCCTTGTCACGATACGCACGCATCGCCATACCGGGAGCGCCCCATGCCCAAGCAGGTGGACCACGAGAGCCGCCGCCGGCAGATCGCCGACGCCGTCTGTCACCTCGCCGACGAGCACGGCCTGGAGGGCGTCACCCTGCGGGACGTGGCGGCGCGCGCCGAGGTGTCCATGGGGGCGGTCCAGCGGTGCTTCCGCACCAAGGAGGAGATGCTGGTCTTCGCGCTCGGCCACATCGGGGCGCGCATCTCGGCACGGGTGGCGGCGCGGCTCGCCGAGTCGCCGGCGCAGTCGGCCCGTACCGCGCTGGGGCACGCGACCACCGAGATCTCCCTGCTGCGTCCCGAACACCGCGCCGAAGCCCGTGTCTGGCTCGCCTTCGTCGCACAGGCCGCGGTCAGCCCGCCGCTCGCCGAGATCCTGCGGGGCAACTACACCAACCTGTACGGCCTGTTCACGCGCCTGATCACCGAGGCCACCGGGAGCCCGCACGCGGAGCGTGAGGCGCGTACCCTGCTCGCCCTCACCGACGGCCTGACGACCCACGTCCTGATCGGCCACCTCTCCCCCGACACGGCGCTGGACACCCTGGACAGCCATCTGACGCGCCTCTGGGGCGACGAAACCGCCTGACCGCCGGCCCGCCCCGGGGCTAATCTGCGGATCATGGACGCCCTCTATCCGCGCCTCCTGGTGGAGAACTTCGAAAACGCCGCCCGCTTCTGGGAAGGCGCCCTGCGCGACCTCCTGGGCATCGAGCCCGTCAAGGTCCTCCCGCAGGCCGGGTACGCCAATTGGGACCTCGACGGGCAGGCCGTTCTGGTCCTCTTCTCGCGTGAGGCCATGGCACGGGCGGTCGGTACGGACGCGCTGCCGCCCCGTCCCGCGGCCCAGGACACGTCCATGCTGGTGCTGCGCGTTCCCGTGGTGGACGACGCGGCCCGGCGGCTCGCCGCCCACGGCGCCGACATCGTGGCGGCCCCTCAGGACCGCCCCGACTGGGGGCCGAATCTCCGTACCGCCCATCTGCGTGTCCCCGACGGGACGTTGGTGGAACTCCAGTCGTACTGATTACGTCGGAGTGGCAGTACGCGTACCAGTCCTGCCGACCGGGACGGCGTCGCCCCGACCCCGGGGCAGGGCTTGCGGAGCGTGACACGATGGTGGTCCGCCTTGCACAGCCCGTGAGTTGCAACACCGGAAGGGATCTCTGTGAGCAGTCTCAACAAAGGGATCGGCAAAGTCGAAGTGACCCTCAAGTGGGACCCCAGCCCCGCGGGCACTTCAGCGCATGACCTGGACCTCATCGCCGCGACCTACACGAAGGACGCCCCGCACGGTGCACCGGACTACCTGGTGCACTTCGACAGCCGTTCCCCCGACGGCACCATCACCCTCAGCAGGGACAGCCGGACCGGACTGGGTCTCGGCACCGACGAGGCGATGGTGCTGGAACTGAACCGGCTGGCCGAGCGGTACGGGCGGGTCGTGGTCGGGGTGGCCATTCAGCAGCGCGGCGGACGCAAGACGTTCGGCGACATCGCGAACACCACGGTCCGTGTCAACGAGGGATACGACGAATTGGCCGTGGACGACTTCTCGGCGGTCGCCGGCGCGACCGCGGCGGTGATAGCGGAATTCGACCGCGACGCGTCGGGAGAATGGCGGTTCCACCCGAATGTACGGGGCTTCGACGCCGATCCGGAAACCTTCGTGACCGTCATGGGCAGCTGACGGTGTAACAGGGAGGGGGAAACGTCGTAGAAGCATTCCCGGTGCGATGTTTCCCCGCCCCCGCAAAGGGAGGAGGCGGGGCCGGCATGCCGGCCCCGCCTCCTTTCAGCTTTTCGTTCCGCGCTTATTCAGCGCCGAAGATCAGCTGCAACCGCTGGTCGAACCGCAGCCCTCGCACAGGTAGCAGCTGCCCGCGCGCTGCATCTTCGTGCCGCAGGAGAAGCACAGCGGAGCGTCGGCGTTGATGCCGAGCTGCATCTCCACCAGTTCCGCGTTGGTGTGCGCCTGCTTGGGGGCCGGGGCCGCGGTCTCCTTGACGATCTCGGCCGTCGAGGCGGGGGCCTCCTTCACCGACTCCTGGCGCGGGGCCGACTGGGCCAGGCCCTCGACGTCCAGCTCGTCGTCGGTGGGCTCGTACGAACCGGTCTCCAGGTGGCGCTGGCGCTCCTCGACGGAGTGGATGCCCAGTGCCGAGCGGGTCTCGAAGGGCAGGAAGTCCAGCGCCAGGCGGCGGAAGATGTAGTCGACGATCGACTGCGCCATCCGCACGTCCGGGTCGTCGGTCATGCCGGCCGGCTCGAAGCGCATGTTGGTGAACTTCGAGACGTACGTCTCCAGCGGCACGCCGTACTGGAGACCCACCGAGACGGCGATGGAGAAGGCGTCCATCATGCCCGCGAGGGTCGAACCCTGCTTGGACATCTTCAGGAAGACCTCGCCCAGACCGTCGTCCGGGTAGGAGTTGGCGGTCATGTAGCCCTCGGCGCCGCCCACCGTGAAGGAGGTGGTGATGCCGGGACGGCCCTTGGGCAGGCGCTTGCGGACCGGGCGGTACTCGACGACCTTCTCGGCCGGCTTCTCCTCGGCCTTCTTCTCCTCCTCCTTCTTCTTGGCGGAGAGCGGCTGGCCGACCTTGCAGTTGTCGCGGTAGATCGCCAGGGCCTTCAGGCCGAGCTTCCAGCCCTCGAAGTAGACCTCCTCGACCTCCTCGACGGTGGCCGACTCGGGGAGGTTGACGGTCTTGGAGATCGCGCCGGACAGGAACGGCTGGGCCGCCGCCATCATCCGTACGTGGCCCATGGCCGAGATGGAGCGCTCGCCCATGGCGCAGTCGAAGACCTCGTAGTGGGCCGGGTCCAGACCGGGGGCGTCGATCACGTTGCCGTTCTCGGCGATGTGGGCGACGATCGCCTCGACCTGCTCCGGCTGGTAGCCGAGCCGCTTGAGCGCCTTGGGGACCGTGTTGTTCACGATCTGCATGGAGCCGCCGCCGACCAGCTTCTTGAACTTGACCAGGGCCAGGTCCGGCTCGACGCCCGTGGTGTCGCAGTCCATCATCAGGCCGATGGTGCCGGTGGGGGCCAGCACGGAAGCCTGCGCGTTGCGGAAGCCGTTCTTGTCGCCGAGGCGGATGACGTCCTGCCACGCCTCGGTGGCCGCGGCCCAGACCGGGGTGTCCAGGTCGTCCATGCGCTTGGCGGCGCCGTTGGCGTCCGAGTGCTGCTTCATGACGCGCTTGTGGGCGTCGGCGTTGCGGGCGTAGCCGTCGTATGGGCCGACGACCGCGGCCAGCTCGGCGGAGCGCTTGTAGGAGGTGCCGGTCATCAGGGAGGTGATGGCTCCGGCGAGGGCGCGGCCGCCGTCCGAGTCGTACGCGTGGCCGGTGGCCATCAGCAGGGCGCCGAGGTTGGCGTAGCCGATGCCCAGCTGGCGGAAGGCGCGGGTGGTCTCACCGATCTTCTCGGTCGGGAAGTCCGCGAAGCAGATGGAGATGTCCATCGCGGTGATGACCAGCTCGACGACCTTGGCGAAGCGCTCGGCGTCGAACGACTGGTTGCCCTTGTCGTCGTCGCGCAGGAACTTCATCAGGTTCAGCGACGCCAGGTTGCACGAGGAGTTGTCCAGGTGCATGTACTCGCTGCACGGGTTCGAGGCGGTGATCCGGCCCGACTCCGGCGAGGTGTGCCAGTGGTTGATGGTGTCGTCGTACTGGATGCCGGGGTCGGCGCACGCCCAGGCGGCCTCCGCCATCTTGCGGAACAGCGCCTTGGCGTCGACCTCCTCGATGACCTCGCCGTTCAGCCGGCCGCGCAGGCCGAACTTGGAGCCGGTCTCGACGGCCTTCATGAACTCGTCGTTGACGCGGACCGAGTTGTTGGCGTTCTGGTACTGGACGGACGTGATGTCGTCGCCGCCCAGGTCCATGTCGAAGCCCGCGTCGCGCAGCGCGCGGACCTTCTCCTCCTCCTTCACCTTGGTGTCGATGAAGGCTTCGACGTCCGGGTGGTCCACGTCCAGGACGACCATCTTGGCGGCGCGGCGGGTGGCGCCGCCCGACTTGATCGTTCCGGCGGACGCGTCGGCGCCGCGCATGAAGGAGACCGGACCCGAGGCGTTGCCGCCGGAGGACAGCAGTTCCTTGGAGGAGCGGATGCGGGAGAGGTTCAGGCCGGCGCCGGAGCCGCCCTTGAAGATCATCCCCTCTTCCTTGTACCAGTCCAGGATCGAGTCCATGGAATCGTCGACGGAGAGGATGAAGCACGCGCTGACCTGCTGCGGCTGCTTCGTGCCGACGTTGAACCACACCGGGGAGTTGAAGCTGAAGACCTGGTGGAGCAGCGCGTACGCCAGCTCGTGCTCGAAGATCTCGGCGTCCGCGGGGGAGGCGAAGTAGCCGTTGTCCTCGCCGGCCTTCGTGTAGGTCTTCACGACCCGGTCGATGAGCTGCTTGAGGCTCGACTCCCGGGTGTCGGAGCCCACCGCGCCGCGGAAGTACTTGCTCGTGACGATGTTGACCGCGTTCACCGACCAGAACTCGGGGAACTCGACGCCACGCTGCTCGAAGTTGACCGAGCCGTCGCGCCAGTTGGTCATGACGACGTCACGGCGCTCCCACGTCACCTCGTCGTACGGATGCACGCCGGGGGTGGTGTGGATGCGCTCGATACGCAGACCCTTGCTCGCCTTGCTGCCCTTGGCGCGGGAGCCTCGTGCCGGGCCGCTCGTCGTCTCTGTCATTCCGCCTCCCTGTACGGGCAAACGCCCATATGTGCGCACTTTCTTCCCGTGGCACGGTGTGTTCTGTCTGGAACCAGGGCGCCTGCACGTTGCCCTGGTCAGGTCTGTGATGCGCCGATCTCAGTCGGCGGCGGTGGCGGGCACCGGGACCGCCGGCTGCCCGGCGCCCCCTTCGCACCCGTGCTCCCGCGCGGGCGGCTGCTGCTCGCGCTGCTCCCGCAGCTCGGCGATGGCCGCCTCGAAGTCCTCCAGCGAGTCGAAGGCCCGGTAGACGCTCGCGAAGCGCAGATACGCGACGAGGTCGAGCTCCTGAAGCGGGCCCAGTATGGCCAGCCCCACGTCGTGGGTGGACAGCTCGGCGCTGCCGGTGGCGCGCACCGCTTCCTCGACCCGCTGTCCCAGCTTGGCGAGGGCGTCCTCGGTGACCGGCCGGCCCTGGCACGCCTTGCGCACGCCGGCGATGACCTTGTTGCGGCTGAAGGGTTCGGTGACCCCGCTCCGCTTGATCACCATCAGTGACGCGGTCTCGATGGTCGTGAAGCGGCGGGAGCAGTCCGGGCACTGGCGGCGTCGGCGGATCGAGGTGCCGTCGTCGGTGGTGCGGCTGTCGACCACCCGGCTGTCGGGGTGCCTGCAGAAGGGGCAATGCATGAATTCACCCTCCTCACCCTCGAAAATTACGGTCGCACGCCCATGGTCCCGGCGTACGGCTGATGACCTCCGGTGGCCCTCACGGGCCCCTCGGAGCAGCCCCAAGCATAGGCGATCCCCGGAGCCCCGACAGACACCGGCACCACAACTTGTAGGCGGTTGTAGTCATCAAAGCACTAGATGTGGTGTCCGGAGGTCATCGACACCCCAGGCGTGTCGCGGTGGGGCGGAACCTCGGCGGCCGCTCGCGGGACCGCCGTCGAGCGTACGGGACGCGACCCGGGGACGGCCGGGGCGGGGCGGGGATGACAGAATCGGGCAGGTCGCGGCGTCCGTCCGCACTCCGCGGGACGGTACGTGCGCCCGGCTACGCGCTCGGGGCGAAGACTACCGGAATGACCCGAATTGCCTTTCGGCTATACACCTAAGCCCGTGATCAGGTCAGCTAATCCTGAAATTTTCACTCGAACGTGTGTTTGGCGCAACCTTTCGAAAGCAACTACCGTTGGCTAACTAGGGAGCACATTCCGAGAGGGGCCGACGTGACCACCACCGCAGACAGCGCCACCATCACCGCCCAGAGCCACTCCCAGAGCCGATTCGAGCCGACCCGGAAACCGCCGATGGACGACGCAATGAACCCCGAGGGGCAGAAGCCGGCCCGCTCACTGCCCGGCCGTCCTCCAGGCATCCGCGCCGACAGTTCGGGACTCACCGACCGACAGCGCAGGGTCATCGAAGTCATCCGGGATTCCGTCCAGCGCCGCGGCTATCCGCCGTCCATGCGCGAGATCGGTCAGGCGGTCGGGCTGTCCAGCACCTCGTCCGTCGCCCATCAGCTCATGGCACTGGAGCGCAAGGGCTTCCTGCGCCGCGACCCGCACCGCCCCAGGGCGTACGAGGTCCGCGGCTCCGACCAGCCCAGCAACGCCCCCACCGACACCACGGGCAAGCCCGCGGCGTCCTACGTCCCGCTCGTCGGCCGGATCGCCGCCGGCGGCCCCATCCTCGCCGAGGAGTCCGTCGAGGACGTCTTCCCGCTGCCCCGGCAGCTGGTCGGCGACGGCGAGCTCTTCGTGCTGAAGGTCGTCGGTGACTCCATGGTGGAGGCCGCGATCTGCGACGGCGACTGGGTCACGGTGCGTCGCCAGCCGGTCGCGGAGAACGGCGACATCGTGGCCGCCATGCTGGACGGCGAGGCGACGGTCAAGCGCTTCAAGCGCGAGGACGGCCACGTCTGGCTGCTGCCGCACAACGCCGCCTACCAGCCCATCCCCGGTGACGAGGCCACGATCCTCGGCAAGGTGGTGGCGGTGCTGCGGCGCGTCTGACCCACCCCACGACCGAACCCCGGGACCACTGCGCCGGTCCCGGGGTTTGGGCTGTCCTGGGGCCGTTACGCCCCCTCCGCCGCCTTGGCGGCCGCGTCGATGGCAGCCAGCGAGCGGCGGACCTGGTTGCGGTCGGTGGTGTACCAGAACTCGGGCATGGACTTGCGCAGGAATGAGCCGTAGCGGGCACGCTCCACGCGGGGGTCCAGGACGGCGACGACTCCGCGGTCGCCCGTGGCCCGTACGAGGCGGCCCGCTCCCTGGGCCATCAGCAGGGCGGCGTGGGTCGCCGCGACCGCCATGAAGCCGTTGCCGCCGGCTTCCTCCACGGCCTTCTGGCGGGCGCTCATCAGGGGGTCGTCGGGGCGCGGGAACGGCACCCGGTCCATGACCACCAGCTGGCAGTTCGGGCCCGGCACATCGACGCCCTGCCACAGCGACAGCGTCCCGAACAGGCATGTACGGGCGTCCGCCGCGAAGGTGCGGATCAGCTCGCCGAGGGTCTCCTCACCCTGGAGGAGGATCGGCATGTCCAGGCGCCCCCGCAGGTTCTCGGCGGCGGCCTGGGCCGCGCGCATGGAGGAGAACAGGCCGAGGGTACGGCCGCCCGCGGCCTCGATCAGTTCGGCCAGCTCGTCGAGCATGTCCGTACGGCTGCCCTCGCGGCCGGGCTGGGCGAGGTGCTTGGCCACATACAGGATGCCCTGCTTGCCGTAGTCGAACGGGGAGCCGACGTCCAGGCCCTTCCACTGCGGGACGTCCTCGCCTTCCGTGCCCTCCGGAGCGAGGCCGAGGGAGGCGCCGACGCCGTTGAAGTCCCCGCCCAGCTTCAGGGTGGCGGACGTGAGGACGACGGAGCGGTCCGCGAACAGCTTCTCGCGCAGCAGGCCGGAGACGGACAGCGGCGCCACGCGCAGGGAGGCGCCGAAGCGGTCGTGGCGCTCGTACCAGACGACGTCGTACTCGGAGCCGTTGGCGATGCGCTCGGCGACCGCGTGGACGTTCTCCACGGAGGCGAGGGCCTGCTTGCGGACGGCGTCCTCGTCCTGGACGGACTTGTCCCGGGTCGTGCCGAGGGCGGAGATCACCGTACGCGCGGCGTCACGCAGCGCCATCAGGCAGTAGCCGAGGTCCTCGGGGATCTCTTCGAGGCGGCCGGGCAGGGCCAGCTCCATCAGCCGCTCGAAGGTCTCCGAGGCGGTCTGGAGCTGGTCGGCGGCCTTCTCGTTGACCAGTTTGGCCGCGCGCTTGACGGCCCGGTTGACCTGGCCGGGAGTGAGCTCCCCAGTGGCCACGCCGGTGACGCGGGAGACCAGCTCGTGGGCCTCGTCGACGATCAGTACGTCGTGCTGGGGCAGCACCGGGGCGCCCTCGATGGCGTCGATGGCCAGCAGGGCGTGATTGGTGACGATCACATCGGCGAGCTTGGCGCGCTCGCGGGCCGCCTCGGCGAAGCACTCCGCGCCGTACGCGCACTTCGAGGCGCCCAGGCACTCCCGGGAGGAGACCGAGACCTGGCCCCAGGCGCGGTCCGAGACGCCGGGCGTCAGATCGTCGCGGTCGCCGGTCTCGGTCTCGTCCGCCCAGTCGCGCAGGCGCAGCAGGTCCTTGCCCAGCTTGCTGGTGGGCGTCGCGTGCTCGAAGGGGTCGAAGAGGCCCTCCTCCTCTTCCTGCGGCACCCCCTCGTGCAGGCGGTGGAGGCAGACGTAATTGGAGCGGCCCTTGAGCATGGCGAACTGCGGGCGGCGGCGCAGCTGCGGATGCAGGGCCTCGACCGTGCGCGGAAGATCGCGCTCGACCAGCTGGCGCTGGAGCGCGAGGGTGGCCGTGGCCACCACCACGCGGTCGCCGTGGGCCAGCGCCGGCACCAGATAGCCGAGCGACTTTCCGGTGCCGGTGCCGGCCTGTACCAGCAGGTGGGAATGGTCTTCCACTGCTTCGGCGACGGCTTCGGCCATGGCGATCTGGCCGGGGCGCTCGGTGCCGCCGACAGCGGTGACGGCGGCGTGCAGCAGGTCGGGGAGGGAGGGCTTCGTCATAGCGCTGCCACCCTACGCGGGCCCACTGACAATCTGCTCGGTCACGGGTGGTGCAGGGGGTTGGGCACGGTGCCGTGCACGGCGGCGTGCGGGCGCTGCGCGCGGTCGCGGTATCCGTCGAGGTGGAGCCGGTTGCGGTTCAGGCACAGCCGGGCGATGCGGGGGGTGAGCAGATCGAAGGTCTCGTGGCGTTTCTTCAGGTGCGGGAAGCGTCCCTGATGGCGCCCGATCTCCGCCCGTACGAGGGACCAGAACTCGGTTTCCGGCACCGCGAGTTGCTGCTCGCACAGAGGCGCCAGATAGCGGAAGACCCCCACGAAGAGCCCGGAATGGATGAACTGGGTGAGGAAGTCGGGCGGTTCGGTGAGCAGCACCGCGCGCACGTCCGCGGGCATCGTCGCATGCTCGGGCAGCGGTTCGGCGCTGGTGTTGACGTCGTCCACGAAGTCCTTGACCGCGAGGCGGGTGGGGATGTCGTGCTGGTCGAAGACGACGATGGCGTTCTCGCCGTGCGGGGAGAAGACCGTGCCGTACTGGTAGAGGAAGTGCAGCAGCGGCGGCAGCAGGGCGGTGAAGAGGTGGCGCAGCCAGACGCGGGGGGCCAGGCCGGAGCGGCGCACCAGCTCCGCCGTTAAGGCGCGCCCGTGCGGGTCGGTCTGCAGCAGCGCGGCCAGGGTGCGGGCCCGCTCCCCCGGGTCCAGGTGACGGCTGACCGGCTCGCGCCAGATGCAGCCCAGCAGTTCCTTGTACTGGTACGGAACGCCGGGCAGCCGGTCGTACAGGGGGTGTTCGACGGTGACGGACGCGGTCTCGCCGAGCAGGATCACCCGGGTCTCGTCGCGCAGGTACGGGTCGGCGTCGCGCAGTCCCTGGACCCAGGCGGTGACAGCGGGGGCGGCGATGGTGCGCTCGGTCGGCAGGCCGCGCCAGACCAGGGTGTTGAGGACGGAAAGCGGCAGCTTGACCGTGCGGGCCCGGGGGCGGCTGGTGTTGAGGAAGGTGCGGATGGACTGCTGCGGCAGGCGCAGGTCGTTGTCAGTGGTGAGTGGGACGATGGATTTGTCGGCGAGTTGGGGGGCGAAGAGGGGCGCGATGGTCTCGTCCCACTGCCAGGGGTGGACGGGGAGGTAGAGGTAGTCGGCGGGGTCGAGGCCCTGGGCGGAGAGGGTGCCGGCGAAGGCGGCGCGGATTTCGGGGGTGAGTTCATCGGCGTAGAGACGATCGGGCGTGGCCAGGGCGGGGACGCCCCGGTAGACGGCCAGCCGGCGGTGTGCGGCGATCCAGGGCAGCCGCTGCGGGGTGCGGGCCTCGGGTGACCAGAGGGCGGCGTCGGCCGCCGAGAAACCCAGCCGGCCCTTGTTGGCGACGAGCCAGGGGTGGCCGGTCTGGTGGCCTTCGAGAGCGGCGTAGTCGAGGTCGGCGAGCTGCGCGGCGCTCAGGGCCGTGGCGTCGAGGCGGGTGTCGGCGGCGAGGGTGGCGGTCAGCTCGCGGATGAGGTGGCCGGTGGTGTCGCCGGACAGGCCCAGGACGGTGTCGTGGGCGTGGAAGAGGAAGTGAAGGGGGTCGCCCGTGGGGGTGATGGAGTCGGGATCGACGCGCCAGTGCCCGTACGCACCGCGCCAGGCCCGGAAGCGGTAGGTGACGTCGTCGGTGAGGCGCAGGCGGTAGGCGCGGGAACCGTCGGGGGTGTGGGGG
>NZ_LGCW01000039.1:0-41174 GCF_001279365.1 Streptomyces sp. NRRL F-5755
GGCACCCCGCCGGCAGCCCCCCCCCGCCCGGCCCCCCCTGCCTCCCCCTCCGCCGCCTCCCCCTCCGACACCAACGCGGCCCGCAACGCGAGCACGGGGGGAAACGCGGCCCCCCCAGGCGCCACAGCCCCCCCGGCCACCGACGACCTGCCCTCCCGCCTCGCCCGCTGGACCCTCGCCGAGGCCGAACTCCTCGGCATCACCGGCCGCGGCGCCCTGGCCAACCACGCCCGCGCTCTCCTGGGCACCGAATCCGCAGCCCCGGCAGACTCCAAGACCACGAACACCAAGCCCGCCGGCACAACCGACCCCGCAGCCGACCCCGCAGCCGTACAGGCCCGACGAGCCGCCCAAGCCGCCGCCCTCCTCGCCCCCCTCCTCCCCGAACCCCTCGACCACGTCCTCCTCCAGGCCGACCTGACCGCCGTGGCCCCCGGCCCGCTGGAGCGCCCGCTCGCCGACGCGCTCGGCGTCCTCGCCGACGTCGAGTCCAAGGGCGGCGCCACGGTCTACCGCTTCACCCCCGCCTCCGTACGCCGCGCCCTGGACGCCGGCCGGTCCGCCGCCGAGCTGCAGACCTTCCTCGCCACCCACTCCCGCACGCCGGTGCCGCAGCCGCTCGCCTACCTCATCGACGATGTGGCGCGGCGCCACGGCCGGCTCCGCGTCGGCGCGGCCTCGGCGTACGTACGCTGCGACGACGACGCGCTGCTCACCGAGATCCTCGCCGACCGCCGCGCCGTCGCCCTGCGCCTGCGCCGGCTCGCACCGACCGTGCTGGCCTCGGCCGCGCCGCCCGACCAGCTCCTGGAAGTCCTCCGTGCGATGGGGTACGCCCCCGCCGCGGAATCCGCCGAGGGCGACGTCCTGATCGCCCGCCCGGACGCCTACCGCACCCCGCCGCGCACCGCGCCGACCCCGGTCCCCGACGGCCCGCCCGAGCCCGCGGGCACCCTCCTGGAAGCGGCGGTCCGCGCCATCCGCGCCGGCGACCTGGCCGCCACCGCCGAACGCAAGCCGGTACGCGCCCCCGCCGCCCCGGCCCCCGGCGGCCTCCCCCGCACCACCTCGGCCGAGACCCTGGCCACCATGCAGGCCGCCGTCCTGACCAACGCCACCCTGTGGATCGGCTACGTCAACGCCGACGGCGCCGCCAGCCAGCGCGTGATCGCCCCGGTCCGCGTCGAGGGCGGCTTCGTCACCGCCTACGACCACACCGCCGACGAGGTCCGCACGTTCCCCCTGCACCGCATCACGGGCGTCGCGGAACTGGCCGACGAGACGGCGTCCTGAACCGCCCGCGCCCGCTCACCCGGCCGCCGGCCCACCCTTGGCGCCGTACCGCAACCCGTCCACCAGCAGCGCCACCATCCGCCGCGTATGGCCGCTCTCGTCCTCCTGCGCGGGCAGGGTCAGATTGCGTGTGGCGGTCAGCAGATCCTCGGGATCGACGTCGGGCCGGATCTCCCCGGCACGCACCGCGGCGTCGATGAGCGCGCCGAGGACCGGCATGAACCGCTGGTCGAAGTACGCGGGCAAGGTGTCGTAGGCCGGGTCCCCGGAGTGCAGGGCGGCGCTGAGCCCGCGCTTGGTGGCGATGAAGGCCGTGAAGCGCTGCAACCACCGGCAGAGCGCTTCGGCCGGCCCGTACTGCGCCGCAAGGTCGGAGGCGGCATCGGCACAGGCATCGACCTCGTGCCGGAAAACCGCCGCAATAAGATCCGACCGCTGCGGAAAGTGCCGGTAGAGCGTCCCGGCCCCCACTCCCGCCCGCGCGGTGATCTGCCGCACGGGCGCGTCCACTCCCGAGGTCGCGAAGATCTCCGCAGCCGCGGTGAGCAGCGCATCCAGATTGCGCCGCACATCAGCACGCACGCGCTTGGGGCCCTCCCCACCCGCCGCATCCGCACCGGCTTCCCGGCTCGTGTTGTCGCTCACGGGGTCCCCTCTTGCTGGAACGGGCAGGGGCCATCGTACGAGGAGACGCAAGGAGTGCCGCTCAGTTGGCCATACTGGCGTCAAGGCCAGAGTCGGCCCGCGCTAACCTCCCGGTGCCAGGACCGCACGGCGTCTGCTTGACAAGGCTTTCCGCAAATCCATGGTCGCACGCGCTGTGATGAGCGATCCTTGCCCTTGGGGAGGGAAAGTGGGCAAAGCGTCGAAGAAGAAACAAAAGCAGCGGGCGCGGACGGCGCCCCCGGCGGCCTCGGCCGCCCCGGTCGAAGTCATGGATGACGGTGACCCGCAAGCGCTCGGTGAAGCAGCGCTCAACCGGCTGCTCCGCTTGAACGTACCGGGAAAGGTGAGCCTGGCCGGTGCCTACGCGCTTGGATATGGGGCGCTGGGGTACGCGCAGCAGGAGGGGACCGATCCGCACTGGTATCAGGAAATCGACCCGTTGGACGCGCTGTTCCTGGGGACAGTATGGCCACAGGAATTCAGTGACGAGCTGCAATTCGCCAACGCGCGTGACGCGTGGCTTCGCCTCATACGAGGCACGGTGCACGAGAAGGGCGTCCGGTGCTTCGTACGTGAAGCCTTATCTGCAAGCAAGGAACTGGGGAGGCCGGTAGATGACGGGAAGTTGATGCTGGCGCTCACCGGCCGACTCGAAGCGGCCGGTCTCGACCAGCGTCGTCTGCCCCGACGACTGCTGCCCGAGATTGCCCTTCAAGCTTGCCGCGCGGTCGTGGGCCCCTCCCCGGAACTACAGCTCCCCGACCCGCCGGCGGGCGCGAAGGAACAGGTAAGACGGTTCCGGGAAGAGACGGACGAGGGATGGCCGGCCGACGGCACACCTCAAGACGTGCTCAGCGACGGGCTGTGCCGGTTCCGCGACGCCGGGTGGCCGGTGGAAGAGGAATCCGTGATGCTGCTGCCGGCCTTGTACGCAGCGCTCATGGCCAAGCCCGGCGAGCCGCTTGAGAACTTGGTCCCCCACGCCTGCGCGTGGGCTCTCTCCGTGGACGAGGCATCGGCGCTGATACCGGTGCTTGACGTTCTGCTTGTCGCCCCTCAGCTGGGTATGACCGTAGCCGATACGCTCGGGCGTCTCTTCGCCGTGCCTGCGTTCACCGAGCCGATCCCTTCGGACGCCTTGCTATGGACCAGTTCTCCTGGCCTAGCCCTGCCGCGGCTGGCCTTTGAGATGGGCGTCCCCGAGGTGACCACACTTGAGAATGTGATCACCCCGGACATGCTGGACTGGGCGGGAAAGCACGCCAGAATGCGTCTGAGCGCCGCCGCTCACGCGGATGACACCAATCCCGAGGAGACGGACAGTACCGACGGCACGGCCGACTCGCAGGGGAAGCCGGAAGAACAATGGGCCGACCGGCGTGAAGTCGTACGCAAGGCAGTCCTGCGTAAAGTTCGCAAGAAGTCCGGCGGATCATCAGCCATGCACCGGAGCTCGGACCATCCCGTCGAACGTATATGGGACGCAGACGGCAGCTCCGTGATCCGGTACTCGGCCGACACCGCACGCGGCCAGGCGTTGCACGAGTCCCTGGAAAGCCAGCTGGAAGCGTTCAGGGAAAAATTCGGCCGTGAGCCGGAGCCGGGTGAACCATTGTTCTTCGACCCTGACGCCGACGAGCCCACCCAGCTCACGAGGGACTATTTCGACGATCTGCTACTGGATATGGCCGAGCGCGCGGCAGATATGGGCATCGACCCCGCCTTCCTGCACGCCTGGCGCGAGCTCGGATACGTGGTCACGGAGGAAAACAGGAGCATGTTCACCACCGCTGAGGTGCTCACATACGGCAGAGCCGTCGCTCGCCACCGTCAGGCCGGAAAATGACCGGCAGAACCGAGAACCACATCAGCGGGGGAGTTCTCTTCAGCACCGTTGTTCAAGGGCAGACCGTCAATGTGACCCTTCCGGACCGTCCGGACCCCGCGCTCGCCGGGCTTCCCCGGCGGTCGGCGAACTTCGCAGGTCGCCGCAGCCAGCTGGATCAGATTCTGGCGGCCCTGGCACCGGCAGCGCCCGAGGAGACGGCCGGCACCGTGGCCGTGTCCGGTCTCGCCGGAACAGGAAAGACCGAACTTGTGCTGCAGGCCGCCCACCGAGCACTCATGGAAGAGAACTGGTTCCCGGGCGGAGTCCTGTTCGTCGATCTGCACGGCTACGACGCGAAGCGCAAGGTATCTCCGAAGCGGGCGCTCGGTACCCTTCTACGGGCACTGGGCGTTCCACCGAAGCATATTCCTCCCCGAGCCGAGGAACGCGCGCACGTCTACCGTTCCGCGCTCAGTACGCTGGCCGCCGCCGGAAAAAGGATTTTGGTAGTTCTGGACGACGTACCGGCCACCGACAAGGTCCGTCTTCTTCTACCGAGTGACGGGACCACGATCACCCTTTTGTCCGCACGGCACTCCGTCGCGGAACTGGACGCCCTGACGCTGACCTTGCGCGAACTGCCTGCCGATGAAGGCCGGGAGTTGCTGGACAACGCCATTCGCACGGCTCGCCCCGAAGACACACGGGTGACGGCAGAAATCGGCGAAGCCGACCGGCTCGTCGCCCTGTGCGGCGGTCTGCCCTTGGCCCTGCGCATACTGGCGTCCCTGCTCGTGGACATACCCACCCGTCCCTTGTCCCACCTCTGCCAGAACCTTGCTGATGCGCATTCCCGGCTCTCCGCGCTGAGCCGGGAGGAACGCGCCGTGACGGCGGCCTTCGAGTTGTCCTACCGAAGGCTCACCGAAGACCAGGCCAAAGTCTTCCGGCTGGTTTCCCTGCTTCCCGGGCCGGATTTCTCCACCGAGTCCCTGGCCCATTTGTACGGCGAGAGCGCCAAGGAAACCGAACGGCTGCTGCTGGACCTGACCCGTCGACACCTGGTCGAGCCACGGGAACCATACGGCCGCTGGCAGCAGCACAGTCTCGTACGCCTCTACTCCTGGGCGCAGCTCCGGTCGTGCAACGACTCCTGGGGCGAAGGCCTCGTACGTCTGCTCGTTCATTTCCATGAAAAGGCGACGCAGGCGTGTGAAACACTTCTCACTTCGGCGACACGGCACCTCTCAGATAATTCCTCCTTCCCCGACCGGACCGCGGCACTGCAGTGGCTGGAAGCCGAGCGGCACACTTTGGCCGCAGCTGTCATTTGGGCTCACGAGGCCGACGACGACACAATGTGTGTTGCGTTGGTGGTTCCTGTATCGCAGTTCCTTGTGGAGATGCACTATCCCGAGGATGCCAGGTGTGTACTGGCCGCGGGTATCCGGTCCAGCCGAAGGCGCGCGGACAGATTTCGTGAGGCGGCATTGCTGAGCTCCCTCGGTGTGGTGCTTCGGGATATGCGCAAGCTACGCAAATCCGTTCGCGCTCATCGGCGGGCCATCGAGATCTGCCGAACGCTGAAGAAGCGACATGCTCTGGCCGGCGCGTTGAACAACTTTGGGATCTCACTCCATGACCAACGCAAGTTCTCGCGGGCCGTGGCAGCGCATACAGAAGCCGCGGAGCTGTTCAAACGTGCCGGTGATCGGGGCGGAGTAGCACGCGCACTGAGCAATACCGGTGAAACACTGAATGAACTGGGCCGTACGGAGGAAGCCTCCCGAATCCTCCGCAAGGCAGCGAAGGCCTTCCGGAAACAGGGAAATTTGCGGGGGTATGCCCAGGCGTTGGGCAGTCTCGCCACAGCGACACGCAACGACGGACAGGCCGAGCGCGCCGTGGAACTGCACAAACGCGCGCTCGATATTACTGATGGGTTGGTGATTCCCCATGAGAGGGCAGTCGAGCTGTCCAACTACGCCGGTACGCTGACTGCTTCCGGAGAGTTCAAAGCTGCTCTCACAGCGCAGCAAGAGGCGCTGGATATCTTCCGGCGGCTCAACGACCGCCGCGGTGAGGCGATGACCTTGGGCAACATGGCTCACGTCCACCAGAAGCAGGGAAAATGGAGCAAGGCTGTGCGGCTGCACACCCTCGCCATGGAAGCGTTCTTCGAGGCCAAGGACGATCATGGCTTGGCCACCGAGCTGACGCATCTCTCCTGCGCCCTTCTCCAGCAAGGCTGCAATACGGAAGCGCTCAAGAACCTGGAACTCGCAGCAGAGCTTTTTCACCAGGCCGGCGACAGCAAGCGGACCGACGAGACGCTTGAACTCGTCGACCAGGTGCGAAGGCGGGCCGGAACCGGCTTGCGCCCCGTGGAGACCCGGATGTGATCGCTCGCGCATGCGGCACACTGGACGTTTGGCCGTACGGACGGCCGGGTGCCGGGGCCGCGGAGGCGGGCGGCCCGGCGCAGGTGACGCGAAAGGCGAGGCGCGTGAACGGACCTCTCATCGTCCAGAGCGACAAGACGCTGCTGCTGGAAGTCGACCACGAGCAGGCGGAGGCGTGCCGGCGGGCCATCGCGCCGTTTGCCGAGCTGGAGCGGGCGCCCGAGCACATGCACACGTACCGGGTGACGCCGCTCGGGCTGTGGAACGCGCGGGCCGCCGGGCACGACGCGGAGCAGGTCGTGGACGCGCTGGTGCAGTTCTCGCGGTATCCGGTGCCGCACGCGCTGCTGGTGGACATCGCCGAGACGATGTCGCGGTACGGGCGGCTGACGCTGTCCAAGCACCCGGCGCACGGGCTGGTGCTGACCACCACCGACTGGCCGGTGCTGGAGGAGGTCCTGCGGTCGAAGAAGGTGGCGCCGCTGGTGGGGGCGCGGCTGGATCCGGACACGGTGGTGGTGCACCCCTCCGAGCGGGGGCAGATCAAGCAGACGCTGCTCAAGCTGGGCTGGCCAGCGGAGGACCTGGCCGGGTATGTGGACGGTGAGGCGCATCCGATCGAGCTGGACGAGTCGGGGTGGGCGCTGCGGCCGTACCAGCAGCAGGCCGTCGAAGGGTTCTGGCACGGCGGTTCGGGTGTCGTCGTGCTGCCCTGTGGTGCGGGGAAGACGCTGGTGGGGGCCGGGGCCATGGCGCGGGCCAAGGCGACCACGCTGATCCTGGTGACCAACACCGTCTCGGCGCGGCAGTGGAAGCACGAGCTGGTCAAGCGGACCTCGCTGACGGAGGACGAGGTCGGCGAGTACAGCGGTACGAAGAAGGAGATCCGGCCGGTCACCATCGCCACGTACCAGGTGCTGACGACCAAGCGGAAGGGCGTCTACCCGCACCTGGAGCTGTTCGACTCGCGGGACTGGGGGCTGATCGTCTACGACGAGGTGCACCTGCTGCCCGCGCCGGTCTTCAAGTTCACGGCCGATCTCCAGGCGCGGCGGCGGCTGGGGCTGACCGCGACGCTCGTACGCGAGGACGGGCGCGAGTCGGACGTCTTCTCGCTGATCGGGCCGAAGCGTTTCGACGCGCCGTGGAAGGAGATCGAGGCGCAGGGGTACATCGCGCCGGCGGACTGTGTCGAGGTGCGGGTCAATCTGACGGACTCGGAGCGGCTGGCGTACGCGACGGCCGAGGCCGAGGAGAAGTACCGGTACTGCGCGACGACGGCCAGCAAGCAGAGCGTGACCGAGGCGCTGGTGCGGCGGCACAAGGGCGAGCAGACGCTGGTCATCGGGCAGTACATCGACCAGCTCGACGAGCTGGGCGAGCATCTGGGCGCCCCGGTGATCAAGGGCGAGACGACCAACGCGCAGCGCGAGAAGCTCTTCGACGCGTTCCGGGAGGGCGAGATCTCCGTACTGGTCGTCTCCAAGGTCGCGAACTTCTCGATCGACCTGCCGGAGGCGACGGTCGCGATCCAGGTGTCGGGCACGTTCGGGTCCCGGCAGGAGGAGGCGCAGCGGCTGGGGCGGGTGCTGCGGCCCAAGGCGGACGGGCACGAGGCGCGGTTCTACTCGGTCGTCGCCCGCGACACCGTCGACCAGGACTTCGCGGCGCACCGGCAGCGCTTCCTGGCGGAGCAGGGGTACGCGTACCGGATCGTGGACGCGACGGAGTTGCTGGCGGAGGGCTGAGGGGTGAGGGGGGACGCGTAACCGGTCGGTCCCGGCCGGGCGGTCGCGCGTCAGCGTTCGGGGATGCGGGTGCTCAGTTCGCGGGCCGGGCGGGAGGCGCGCGGCAGCGGGAAGGGGCGGCGGGCCAGGGCGGCGGGCGGTCCGGCCGGGGTACGGCGGCTCCACCAGGCGACCGCCGCCAGCAGCGCCAGCCCCAGCAGCGGGTACGGGGCCGCGAGCGGCTGCTGCCACCAGGGCAGCTTCAGGTCGAGGTCGCCCTGGTGCGGCACCGCCCACATCGTGCGGGCCGTGAAGGCGACCGCCACGGCCGCGAGCAGGACGCGGCGCCACCGTACGCCGCGGGTGTGCGCCCCGAGGGCGACCAGCAGCGGCACGCACCACACCCAGTGGTGGGACCAGCTGATCGGCGAGACGAGCAGCGCCGTCACGGCGGTGCACAGCACGCCCCAGGAGTCCAGGCCGCGCCGCAGGTAGACCCGGCGGGCGACGAGGAGTCCGGCCATGCCGGCCGCCAGTGCCAGGGCCGCCCACAGCAGGCCCGGCTCGGGGGTGTGCAGGACCCGGGTCAGCAGGCCCTGGAGGGACTGGTTGTCGACGATCCACGCCTTGCCGACCCGGCCGGTCTCGAACATCCGCCGCGTCCAGAACTCCACGCTCGCGTCCGGCAGCACCAGCAGCCCGAGCAGGACGGAGACCGCGAACCCGGCCAGGGCGGTGCAGGCGGCGCGCACCCGGCCGGTGATCAGCAGGTAGACGGCGAAGACCGCGGGGGTGAGCTTGACGCCGGTCGCGATGCCGATGGCGAAGCCCTTGAGGCGGGCGCCGTCCGGGCGGGCCAGGTCCCACAGGACGAGGCAGGTGAGGGCGAGGTTGATCTGCCCGAACACGAGGGTCTGGAAGACCGGTTCGAGCCAGAGGGCGAGTGCGGTCGCGGCGAGCACGGCCGGCAGGGTCCGCGCGGCGCTCAGCCGGGCCGTGCCCCTGGGGTCGGTGGTGCCGGTGGTGTACGCGGCCTTGTACGACAGGTGCAGCAGCACCGGGATGAGGGCGACGTTGACGAGGACGGAGGCGACCTTGAGGGCGCCGAGCGGGAGCCAGGTCGTCGGGATGAACAGCAGGGCGGCGAAGGGCGGGTAGGTCGCGGGCAGCTTCCACTCGGTGACGGTGAAGCCGTACAGATCGCCGCCGCTCGCCGCGGCCTCACCTTCGGCGCGGTAGACCGCTATGTCGGACATGGACAGCGGGACCAGCCGGAACACGACGGCCAGCGCGCTCGCGGAGACCACCAGCAGCAGTACGGCGGCGAGCGTCTTCCTGTCGGGGCGCGTGATGTGGCGCACCCACGGCCGCCTGTGCGGTACCGATCGCGTCCCCTCGGCGGCAGACACTTGTTTGGCCCCTCCTCGTCGCCGAACGCACGCTGTCTGCGGTGACGCTAGTCGATCGAGACCGACTGTTTGTAACGGTTTCCGGTCATCCGGTTGCTGAACGGGGTCGAGCGAGGGTCGGAACGGTGGGCGGGACGGGGCGGCGGATCAGTCGTCCGCGTACTCCCCGAGGAGGACGACGCTGACCGCGGCGGCGGCGAAGACCTTCACCGCGCGGAAGACGTTGCCGGCTATGTGACGCTCGTGGGAGCGCGGCGCGCGGTCGGCGGTGTCCTGGCCGAGGGCGGTGGCGCCGTGGGTCGGGTGCAGGGTGCCTGGGGTGATGGTTGCGCTGCTCATGTCCTCCATCATGGTTTTCCCGGCGGCCCCGCACATCGGCCCACGGGCCCATCCCTGCCCGGCCTTTGGTCAGTCCGTGGTGCCATGCCGACCCCTACGGGAGATGGAGGCCGCCGGGCCGAAGGATCAGGGTCGGCGGGCGGAACGGTCAGGGGCGGCAGCGCGTACGCCGTCCGCCCCGTCCCCCGGCAGGACGTCCGCCGCTCGAAATTCGTTGGCGCCCCTAAAACCTGCTGGCTACAATCGCCGGTCTTCCCGCCTCCCTCAGCGGAGCGCCACCGGCCGCACGGAAACCGGCCGGCTTCCCGTGCCACGCAGCCGCATACGTCACCCCAGGCTACGTCCGCCAGTCAGGCCCGTACGTAGCCGGACCCGCCGGAGGCAACACCGTGCCCACGCACGCCCATGACCACGCGCACGACCAACAGGACCCCCTGGAGCGCGAGCGCGCCCACCTCGCCGCGTCCCGGGCGGCGCTGCGCGCCATGCGCCGGGACGCCGAGGCGCTCAACATCGCGGACGTCACCGCGAACTGGGTCAACGCCGAAGTGCTCCAGGGCGAGGTGGAGGCCCGCATCAAGGCGCTCGCCGACCTGTCCGGCACCCCGCTCTTCTTCGGCCGCCTGGACTACCTGCACGCGCCGGGCACGGACCTGGCCGAGGGCGCGGCGGGCGAGAACTTCTACATCGGCCGCCGACACGTCCACGACGCCGACGGCGACCCGATGGTCATCGACTGGCGCGCGCCGGTCTCCCAGCCGTTCTACCGGGCCTCTAAGAAGGACCCGATGGACCTCGGGCTGCGCCGCCGCTTCGGTTACACGGGCGGGCAGCTGACCGCGTACGAGGACGAGCACCTGACCGACCCGGCGGAGGCCGAGCAGCACAGCAAGCTGCTCCAGGCCGAGATCGAACGGCCCCGTGTGGGCCCGATGCGCGACATCGTCGCGACGATCCAGCCGGAGCAGGACGAGATCGTGCGCGCCGGGATCGGCGGCACGGTGTGCGTGCAGGGGGCGCCGGGCACCGGCAAGACCGCGGTGGGCCTGCACCGCGTCGCGTACCTGCTGTACGCGCACCGCGAGCGCCTCGCCCGCTCCGGCACCCTCGTCATCGGCCCGAACCGCTCGTTCCTGCACTACATCGAGCAGGTGCTGCCCGCGCTGGGCGAGCTGGAGGTCAAGCAGGCCACGGTCGACGACCTGGTGGCGCACGTCGAGGTACGGGGCGCGGACGACGCCGCGGCGGCGACGGTCAAGGGCGACGCGCGGCTCGCGGAGGTGCTGCGGCGGGCGGTGTGGTCGCACGTGCGCAAGCCGGAGGAGGCGTGCGTGGTGGTGCGCGGTTCCCGGCGCTGGCGGGTGCCCGCGTACGAGATCGAGGAGATCGTCGACGAGCTGCTGCGCCGTGACATCCGGTACGGCGCGGCCAGGGAGGCCCTGCCGCAGCGGATCGCGCACGCGGTGCTCGTACGGATGGAGCAGGCGGGCGAGGCGCCGGACGACCGGGTGCAGGACGCGGTGGCGCGCAACGCGGCGGTCAAGGCCGTGGTCAAGGAGGTCTGGCCGCCGGTGGACCCGGCCAAGCTGGTGCTGCGGCTGCTGGGCGACGCGGAGTTCCTGGCGGAGCAGGCGGCGGGCATCCTGACGCCGGAGGAGCAGAAGTCGATCCTGTGGGCGAAACCGGCCCGCAGTGTGAAGAGCGCCAAGTGGTCGGCGGCGGACGCGGTGCTGATCGACGAGGCGGCGGACCTGGTCTCCCGTACGCACTCCCTGGGCCACGTGGTGCTGGACGAGGCGCAGGATCTGTCACCGATGCAGTACCGGGCGGTGGGCCGCCGCTGTTCGACCGGTTCGGCGACGATCCTGGGCGATATCGCGCAGGGCACCACGCCGTGGTCGACCGACACGTGGGAGGAGGCGCTGGCCCACCTGGGCAAGCCGGGCGCCGCCATCGAGGAGCTGACGCTGGGCTTCCGGGTGCCGCGCGAGGTGATCGCGTACGCCTCGCGGCTGCTGCCCGCGATCGCCCCCGACCTGGCCGAGGCCACCTCCATCCGCGACGCGGCGGGCGACTTCGCGATCCGGCGGGTGCCGGCGGCGGAGCTGGACGCGGCGGTCATCGCCGCCTGCCAGGAGGCACTGGCCAAGGAAGGATCGATCGGCCTGATCGCGGCCGACGCCCGGCTGCCCGCGCTGCGCACGGCGCTGGACGCGGCGGGCCTGGCCGTCCTGTCCCCGGGCGAGGAGACCTCGGCGGAGGCGCGGCTGACCCTGGTCCCCGCCACCCTCGCCAAGGGCCTCGAATACGACTACGTCGTGCTGGACGAGCCCGCCGCGATCGTCGACGGCGAACCGGACGAGCGCACCGGCCTGCGCCGCCTGTACGTCTGCCTGACCCGGCCGGTGTCCGGGCTGACGGTGGTGCACGCGGCCGGCCTGCCGGAGCGGCTCGGGTAAGCCTGCGGGCCCGTACCGGATGCGGTACGGGCCCGTGCCGTAAGCCGCAGAGACACGCCGTAGAGGCACGTCCCGTATGCCGTACAGGCACGTGCCGTAAGCCGTACAGGCCCGCCCCGCGCTCCGTTAAACCGGCACGCCCTCCAGCGCCCCCCGCCACTCCGCCACCGCGGCCGGGTCCACCGGGGCCTCCCAGCCGGACGGGCGGGCCGCGCCGCCGATGTGGAAGGCGTCCACGCCGGCCGCCTGGAGTTCCGGGAGGTGGGCGAGGACCAGGCCGCCGCCGACCAGGAGCCGCGGCTCGTAGCCGGGCTCGCCGTCCGCCGTACGGGCCCGCTCGGCCAGCAGGGTGGGCAGGCCGTCGGCGACGCCCGCGGGCGAGCCCGCCGTCAGGTACGTGTCCAGGCCGGGCAGCCCGGCCAGTTCCTTGCGCAGCGCGGCGCGGTCGGCGGCCCGGTCGATGGCCCGGTGGAACGTCCACCGGCAGCCCTCGACGGCCCCGGCCAGCGCGCGGACGGCCGCCAGGTCGGGCCGCCCGTCCGCGTCGAGGAAGCCGAAGACGAACTCCTCCGCGCCCTCGGCCCGCAGCGCGGCGGCCGACGCGCACAGCGCGTCCACCTCGCCGGCCGCGAACCCGTCGGCGGCGCGCAGCATCACCCGCACCGGGATGCCGACGGCCGCCCGGACCGCCGCGAAGGTACGCGGCGTGGGGGTGAGGCCGTCGGCGGCCATGTCGCTGACGAGTTCGAGGCGGTCGGCGCCGCCGGCCGCGGCGGCCACCGCGTCCGCGGCGTCGAGCGCGATCACCTCCAGGAGTGCGCGCTTGGTCATGGGTCCCCATTCCTTCGACGTGACGACTTCACGTGACGACTGCAGCAGGACGAGACGGGATGCCGACACGGACAGCGAGAGGACGACAGGTCTAGTCCAATATCCAGAGTACGGGCCGACCCGCCCCCGTGGTCCACAACGCCCCGCTACTCGACCTGAAACTCCCTCTTGACCGCCGCGCGGGCACAATGGCCCGTATGGCTCGCACCACACCTCCGCCCGGCTCGGCGTACACCCACTTCGGTGGCGGCGCCGATCCGTTCCCGGACCTGCACCACCGCTGGGCCGCCGCCGTCGCCGGGGCCCGGGGCGGCAGCGGCTCGGCGCACCCGGACCCGGCCCCCTACGCGGACAACCTGCTCTCCCGCTGGTCGGAGCCGCAGCGCCGCTACCACACCACCGCTCACCTGATCGCCGTCCTGGACCGCGTCGACGAGCTGGCGGTGCACGCGACGGACCTGGACGCCGGGGTGCCCGTGGACTGGGACGCCGTCCGGCTGGCCGTGTGGTTCCACGACGCCGTCTACCGGCCCGAGCGCTCCGAGAACGAGGAGCGCAGCGCGGCGCTCGCCGAGCGCGCCCTGCCGGAGCTGGGCATCGACGACGCGTGTACCGCCGAGGTCGCCCGGCTGGTCCGCCTCACCACGAGCCACGACCCGGCGCCCGACGACCACAACGGCGCGGCCCTGTGCGACGCGGACCTGGCGGTCCTGGCGAGCGCGCCCGAGCAGTACGCGGCCTATGCCGCCGCCGTCCGCGAGGAGTACGCCTTCGTTCCGGACCGGGAGTTCCGCGCCGGGCGCGCGGACATCCTGCGCCGGCTGCTGGACATGGAGAACCTCTTCCGTACGCCGTACGGCAAGCAGCAGTGGGAGCGGGTGGCGCGGCGCAACCTGACCACCGAACTGGAACTGCTCACCGTCGGGTAGCGGCGGCCGGGGCGCCGCCGGTACCCGGGCGCCCCGCGCGGCGCAGGACGCGGCCCTCGGACCGGTACCACTGCAATGCCACGACGGCCGCCAGCGCCAGTTCGACCGCGTCGCCGCCGTAGTACATCACCTGGGACGCCAGGTGCAGGTCGGCGGTGCCGAAGGAGGTGCCGGGCGGGCCCGCCGCGTACAGGGACTTGGCAAGGACGGCGTGCGCCGTACCCCCGATCAGCAGTACGGCGGCCCGCAGGCCGTATCCGGGGCGGTGGCGTACGGGGTCCAGGGCCAGCACGCCGAAGGAGAACAGGACGCCCGCGAGCAGGATGTGGACGTGCACGAGCGTGTTCAGCCAGGGGCTGTGGTGGCTGACGGACAGCAGCGGGGTGCGGTAGAGCAGCCACAGGCCGCCGAAATCGAGCAGGGCGGCCACCGGCGGCAGCGCCGGGGCCGTCGCCCAGCGCGAGCGGGTCAGCGCCACCAGTCCGCGGCGCAGCGGTACCGGCGCGGTGCGCAGGAGCAGCGTCAGCGGGCGGCCGAGCACCAGGAGCAGCGGGGCGAGCATGCCGACGCACAGGTGCGTGAGCATGTGCGCGGTGAACGGCGGCGCGGCGCCCCACGGCTCGGCGACGCCGGCCACCAGCACCGCGCCGCCCGCGCAGAACAGCGCGTCGCGCCCGTACGGCCAGGCGTCGCCGCGGGCCCGCAGCCGGGCCGCGGCGGCCAGGTAGGCGAGGCAGCCGAGGACGGTGGCGGTGGTGACGGCCACCGTGAAGGGCGAGGGCAGGACGGACGTCATCGGGTGCGGGTCGGGGTGCGCGGTTCCGTGCGCGGGGCGGTGCCCGATGGCTTACGGGAGGCGCGCACGAGCAGCAGCGCGCCGATCGCCAACAGGAGTACGGCGATCCCGTTCCACGTCCAGTCGTAGGGCGCCAGGTCCACGCCGTACCGGATCTGGTGGATGCCCAGGCCCTTGTGCTGGAACGTGCCGTCGTAGAGCTGGAAGCCGCCCAGCCCCAGGCACAGCCCGCCCCACCACTTCCGTGGCACCAGCGTCCCGCGGCGCCGCACGTCCGCGTACAGGACCAGGCCGGCCACCATCGCGAGCCAGCTGCCCGCGTGGAACAGCCCGTCGGAGACCAGGCCGACGTCGGTGGTGGACTTGTCGTAGAAGTGATGCCAGTGCAGCAGCTGGTGGAACACCGTCTCGTCGATGAACGCAGCCGTGCCGATCCCCGTGAGTACGCCACTGAGCACCGACCGCATGGGACCTCCTCGCGTCGTGGGCCGGGCGGAGCCGCCGAGGTACCCGCGACCCGGAAGGCGAAACTCCGGGGCGATACGACCCGGCCATACGACCCGGCCATCGGTACGGAACCGGGCGGTACCGGGAAAGGGCAGGGCAGTCCGGGTACGGAACCGGCCGGTACCGTCGCGGGCTTTACAGGGCGGCCGGGAATGTCAGGCGCGTCGGCACTGTTCGTGCGTGACATGCCAGACCATCCCGCTCCCACTCCCGCCCCTGCTTCCCCATCCGCCCCTGCCCGCACCCGTATGCCCCTGGCCGTCTACGTCCTCGGCCTGTCCGTCTTCGCACTCGGAACCAGCGAATTCATGCTGTCGGGCATCCTCCAGCCGCTGGCCCGCGACATGGGGGTGTCCATCCCGCAGGCCGGTCTGCTGGTCTCCGCCTTCGCGATCGGCATGGTCGTCGGCGCGCCGGTGCTCGCCGGAGCCACCCTCCAACTGCCCCGCCGCACCACGTTGATCGGGCTGCTCACGGTCTTCGGACTCGGCCAGGTGGCGGGCGCGGTGGCGCCGTCGTACGGCGTGCTGTTCGTCTCGCGCGTGGTGAGCGCGCTGGCCTGCGCCGGGTTCTGGGCGGTCGGCGCGGCCGTCGCGGTGTCGCTGGTGCCGGTCACGGCGCGGGCCCGGGCGATGGCCGTGATGGTCGGCGGGCTGAGCATCGCCAACATCGCGGGCGTCCCGGCGGGCGCGCTGCTCGGCCAGCACGCGGGCTGGCGGTCGGCGTTCTGGGCCGTGGCGGTCCTGTCGGCGATCGGCCTGATCGGCGTGATCGCGTTGGTGCCCCGTACGGCCGTGCCGACCGGTGACGAGCGCCCCGCGCTCCGCCGCGAACTGAGCATCTACCGGGACAAGCAGGTCTGGCTGGCCCTGATCGGCACCGCGCTGAACGGTGCCGCGGTCTTCGCGCTGTTCTCCTACCTGGCGCCGCTGCTGACCGACACCGCGGGGCTCTCCGAGGGCAGCGTGCCGACCGTGCTGGCGCTGTTCGGCGTGGGCGCGCTGATCGGTACGTTCGTCGGCGGGCGCATCGCGGACGCGCACCCGTTCGGGACGATCCTCGGGGGCATCGGCGCCTCGGCGACCGTGCTGACGCTGCTCGCGCTGACCGCGCACAGCCCCGTCGCCGCCGTCACGCTCTCGCTGCTGCTCGGCGTGACCGCCTTCACCACCGCGCCGGCCCTGAACGCCCGGATGTTCAACGTGGCGCACGCCGCGCCGACGCTGGCCGGGGCGACCACCACGTCCGCCTTCAACATGGGCAACACCGTCGGGCCGTGGCTCGGCGGGCTCGTCATCGGTGCGGGCTGGGGCTACCCGGCGGTCGCCTGGACGGGCGCGCTGCTCGCGGCGCTGGGCGTCGCCACCACGGTCGTGGCCCTGCGGCTGCACCGCACGCGGAGCGCTTCCCGCCTGGTGGCCTCCTCGGAGGACGCGCGGCGCGCACCGGTCGAGGCGTCGGACCGGGTCTGACCCCCAGGGGCCTCCCCCGAGCGGGCCCCTGGGGCAGGCCCCGCCCTACCGGCTCACCTCCCGGCTCTTCGGCCTGCGCAGACCCGCCGCCCGAAGCCGGTGGACCAGCTCCTTGCTGCCGATCTCCGCGGCACCCGCACGCACCGCATCGCCGTACCGCTCCGCCGGTATGTCGTAGTGATCACGGTCGAACGCCTTACGGGGACAGCCGAGACGCTCCGCGAACGCGTGCAGTTCCTCGAACGAGGCGTCGCTGACCAGGTGGGACCACAGGCGGCCGTGGCCCGGCCAGGTCGGCGGGTCGATGTAGAGCGCCATGTCAGCCTCCCGGGGTGGCGCCCAGCGAGCCGACCGGCGCCACCGACACGGCCGTCTTGGGGCAGACCCAGTGCGGGTCGGGGCCCAGCTCGGGCTCCACGTCCAGTGCGTGGGGGTCGCCGCCGTGCAGGCACACCGGGCACAGGGGCCAGCGGCCGTACCGCTCCAGCAGCGCGTCCTGGACGTCCTGCGCTATCAGTCCGGCCACATACGCGGCGCCCTCGGGCCACTGCTCGACCCACCATCGGCGGTGCGTCACGGAGTCCTCGACGAGCGAGACGATCTCCGCGTCGGCGACTTCGCCCGCCACCAGGTCCGCGAGGACCAGGGCACGGGCCGCGTGCAGTGCCTGTTCGAGCTCCATGCGCCCATTGTCTCCCGCACCACCGACAACCGCTCCGGCGTCACCGGTCACGGGCGCCGCGGTGTCCACAGGGTATTGACGCGGACCGGGGGTGAAATTACTTTTCAGGCGTGAGCCCCGACCTGAAGGAAACTTTCAAGGACTCCGGCGCCGCGGTCCGGCCCGCCCCGAGCCCGCCCGCCCCCGCGGCCCTGGCCGCCAAGGTGCGGACGCTCGCGCCCTCCATGACCCGCTCCATGCAGCGGGTCGCGGAGGCCGTCGCGCACGACCCGGCCGGCTGCGCCGCGCTCACCGTCACCGGCCTGGCCGCGCGTACGGGCACCAGCGAAGCCACCGTCGTACGCACCTCGCGCCTGCTCGGCTACCCCGGCTACCGCGACCTGCGGCTCGCGCTCGCCGCCCTCGCCGCCCAGCAGGCCACCGGCCGCGCCCCCGCCGTCACCGCCGACATAGCGGTCGACGACGCGCTCCCGGACGTGGTCGCGAAGCTGGCCCAGGAGGAGCAGCAGTGCCTGGCCGACACCGCCGCCGGGCTGGACCTGACGCAGCTGGAGGCGGCGGTCGGCGCGCTGGCCGCCGCCCGGCGCATCGACGTGTACGGCATAGGCGCCTCCAACCTCGTCGGCCAGGACCTGGTCCAGAAGCTGCTGCGGATCGGTCTGATCGCGCACGCACACTCCGACCCGCATCTCGCCGTGACGAACGCGGTCCAGATGCGCGCCGGTGACGTGGCCGTCGCGATCACCCACTCCGGGCGCACGACCGACGTCATAGAGCCGCTGCGGGTGGCCTTCGACCACGGCGCGACGACCATCGCGATCACCGGCCGCCCGGACGGCGACATCGCCTCGTACGCCGACCACATCCTCACCACGTCCACCGCCCGCGAGAGCGAGCTGCGCCCGGCCGCCATGTCCTCCCGGACGAGCCAACTGCTGGTCGTGGACTGCCTGTTCGTCGGCGTGGCGCAGCGTACGTACGAGACCGCCGCGCCCGCCCTGTCCGCCTCCTACGAAGCCCTCGCCCACCGGCACTCGCCCCGCTCCCCCGCCCGCTGACCGCGAGTACGCCCCCACCGCCCCACCCCGTTCCCGTCTCCGTTCCCCCCGTACAGAGCCGTACGAGCCCGGAAAGAGCCGCCACCGCCATGACCTCCCCCGCCGAGTACGCCCGGTTGCGCGCGCAGCTGGACACGCTGACCACCGAAGCCTTCCGGCCCGACCTGGCCGAGATCGACCGGCTGCCCACCCTGGAGATCGCCCGCACGATGAACGGCGAGGACGCCACCGTCCCCGCCGCCGTCGCCGACCAGCTCCCCGCGATCGCCGCCGCCATCGACGCCACCGCCGAGCGGATGGCCCGTGGCGGACGGCTGATCTACGCGGGCGCCGGTACGGCCGGGCGCCTCGGCGTGCTGGACGCGAGCGAGTGCCCGCCCACCTTCAACACCGACCCGGCCGAGGTCGTGGGCCTGATCGCGGGCGGTCCGGCAGCCATGGTCACCGCCGTCGAGGGCGCCGAGGACCGCCCGGACCTGGCCGCCGCCGACCTGGACGCGCTGGGCCTGACCGGCAACGACACGGTCGTCGGCATCTCCGCCTCGGGCCGTACGCCGTACGCGGTCGGCGCCGTCGAGCACGCCCGCGCGGCCCGCGGCGCGCTGACCATCGGCCTGTCCTGCAACGCGGACTCCGCGCTGGCCGCGGCCGCCGACCACGGCATCGAGGTCGTCGTCGGGCCCGAACTCCTCACCGGCTCCACGCGCCTGAAGGCCGGTACGGCGCAGAAGCTGGTCCTCAACATGCTCTCGACGATCACCATGATCCGGCTGGGCAAGACGTACGGGAACCTGATGGTGGACGTCCGGGCCTCCAACGAGAAGCTGCGGGCCCGTTCGCGCCGCATCGTGGCGCTGGCCACCGGCGCCGGGGACGCGGAGATCGAGGCCGCGCTCGCCGCCACGGACGGGGAGGTCAAGAACGCCATCCTCGTCGTGCTCGCCGGGATCGACGGGCCGTCGGCGGCCCGGCTGCTGGCCGATTCCCGCGGCCATCTCCGGGCCGCCCTGCACACCGCCCTGCACACCCCGCCCCTTCAGGACGGCTGACGCACGCGCCTCCCCGCCCGCCCCGTCCCGGCACGCACAGCAAGGCAGCACCACCATGTCCGACGACAAGAACCGCGCCACCGCCGCCGCCCTCCTCCCCCTGGTCGGCGGCGCCGCCAACGTCACCTCCGTCGCCCACTGCATGACCCGGCTCCGCCTCGGCATCCGGGACCGTTCACTGGTCCAGGACGAGGCCCTGAAGGCGCTGCCCGCCGTGCTGGGCGTGGTGGAGGACGACACGTACCAGATCGTGCTCGGCCCGGGTACGGTCGCCCGGGTCACGCCGGAGTTCGAGGCGCTGGTGGAGGCGGGGGCCGACGAGGCGGGAACCGCCGAGGCCGAGGCCGGTGAGACGAGGACCGACGGGGCCGAGGCCGACGAAGCCGGGGCCGACGAAGCCGGAAGCGCCCCGGCCACCGATGCCTCCGCCCCGGCCACCGCCGACGAACTCGCCGCCCGGGGCGCCGCCCTGAAAGCGCGCCAGAAGGCCCGGAACGCCACCCCGGTCAAGCTCTTCCTCCGCCGGATCGCCAATATCTTCGTCCCGCTGATCCCCGCCCTCATCGGCTGCGGCATCATCGCGGGGCTGAACGGCCTGCTGACCAACTTCGGCGTGCTGCCCGCCCTCGTCCCGGCGCTGGCCGCCATCGCCTCCGGCTTCATGTCGCTGATCGCGGTCTTCGTCGGCCACAACACCGCGAAGGAGTTCGGCGGCACGCCCGTGCTGGGCGGCGCGGTGGCCGCGATCATCGTGTACGCGGGCGTCGCCAAGGTGACCGCGTTCGGCCAGCAGCTCTCGCCGGGCCAGGGCGGCGTCCTGGGGGCGCTGGGCGCGGCGCTGCTCGCCGTACAGATCGAGAAGTGGTGCCGTCGGCACGTCCCCGAGGCGCTGGACGTGCTGGTCACGCCCACCGTGACCGTGCTGCTCTCCGGCCTGGTCACGCTCTTCGGGCTGATGTTCGTGGCCGGTGAGGTCGCCACCGCCATCGGCACGTGCGCCACCTGGCTGCTCGCCCACGGCGGCGCCGCGGCCGGGTTCCTGCTCGGCGGCCTCTCCCTCCCGCTCGTCATGCTCGGCCTGCACCAGGCCCTGATCCCGATCCACACCACGCTGATCGAACAGCAGGGCTACACGGTGCTGCTGCCGATCCTGGCGATGGCCGGTGCCGGCCAGGTGGGCGCCGCGCTGGCGGTCTACTTCCGGCTGCCGGGCAACCGCTCGCTCCGTACGACGATCAGGTCCGCGCTGCCCGCCGGCCTCCTCGGCGTCGGCGAGCCCCTGATCTACGGTGTCTCGCTGCCGCTGGGCCGCCCGTTCGTCACCGCCTGTATGGGCGGCGCGTTCGGCGGCGGCGGCGTGGGCCTGTTCAACCAGCTCGGTACGGCGGCGGGTTCGACCGCCATCGGCCCGTCAGGCTGGGCCCTGTTCCCCCTGCTCAGGGGCAACGCATCCCTCGGCACGACGCTCGTCGTCTACGCCCTGGGCCTGCTCGTCGGCTACGCGGTCGGCTTCCTGGCCACGTACTTCTTCGGCTTCGACAAGCAGGCGCTGGCGGACCTGAACGCTCGGCCGCATCCGGACGCTCAGCCCCTGAGGAGGGCGAAGAAGGCCAACCTCAAGGCGGCCAGGGGCGGGTGACCGTACGGGCTCAGGACGCGCCCGCGCCCACCCGTTCGCCGCCGCGCTCCATCACGGGCGCGGGCCGCTCGTCCGGCCAGCACTCCACCCCCCGCAGGTCCGGCATCCGGGAGCCCGTGAAGACCGGGTCGCGCCCCGCCCGGCGCTGGGCCTGGTAGTCGTCCAGGAGGCGGAAGGCGATCGCCGAGAGGGGGAGGATGGCGAGCAGGTTGATCAGCGCCATGACGCCCATGAACACGTCGGCGAGGTTCCAGACGACGCCGACCGAGCCCAGCGCGCCCAGGAAGACCACGGCCGGCACGACGGCGCGGTAGACGGGCAGGACCCAGGCGCGCCGCGTCAGGAAGCCGATGTTGGACTCGCCGTAGTAGTAGTTCCCGATCATGGAGCTGAAGGCGAGCAGGAAGACGACGGCCGTCAGTACGTGCCCGGCCCAGCCGCCGAGGGTGTCGGTCAGCGCGGACTGCGTGAGGTCGGCGCCCTGCCGGCCCCCTAGGGCGCTTCTGACGGATCTCCGCGGCCTCGCGACGCCCGGCACGCACCCTCGCCGCACGGCGCAAAGGGACAGGTGGCTCCGCCACATGACCCTTACCGAACACCGCTCCGTCTTCCACGGAGATCCATCAGAAACGCCCTGGCCCTGGGGTGGTCGTCAGGATGATGAAGGCGGTCATCGAGCAGATCAGCAGGGTGTCGAAGAAGACGCCGAGGGACTGTACGAAGCCCTGCTTGACCGGGTGGGTGACCTCGGCCGCCGCGCCCGCGTTGGGCGCGGAGCCCAGGCCCGCCTCGTTGGAGAACATGCCGCGCCGGATGCCCTGCTGGATCGCCGCGCCGATCCCGCCGGCCGCCAGCTCCTTGACGCCGAAGGCGCCGCCGACGATGTCGCCGAGGACGCGCGGCAGGTCGTCCAGGTTGAGGAGGACGACGGCGGTGCCCATCAGCAGGTAGACGACGGCCATGACCGGTACGAGAACCGTCGTGACCGAGGAGATGCGGCGCACGCCGCCGCAGATCGCGATGCCCAGCAGAACGGCCAGCAGCAGGCCGACCGCCGGGGCGAACCACCCCGCCCCGCCGCCGGACACCGACCCCGAGGCGACGGCCGTGATCGTGTTGGACTGCACGGCGTTGAAGACGAAACCGAAGGTCACCGTGATGGCGACGGCGAACAGGACGCCGGGCCGGCGCTTGCCGAGCCCGCGCTGCATGTAGTACGCGGGGCCGCCCCGGTACGTACCCGACCCGTCCCGGTCACGCACCTTGTACAGCTGGGCCAGCGCCGATTCGACGAACGCCGAGGCGCCGCCGATGAGCGCCATCACCCACATCCAGAACACCGCGCCCGCACCGCCGAGGGTGACGGCGGTGGCGACGCCCGCGATGTTGCCCGTACCGACCCGCGCCGCCGCCGAGATGGTGAAGGCGCCGAAGGACGAGACCGGCTTGGAGCCGTCCGCCCGGGGCTGCGACCTGTCCTTGAGCACCCGCAGCATCTCGGGGAAGAGCCGCACCTGTACGGCCTTGGAGCGGACCGTGAAGTACAGGCCCGCGCAGATCTCACCATTCCCATACCGGAACCAGCGGGACTTACATGCCATATCTCACAGAAAGCGGCATAACATCACGCCGCCATGGCGTCTCAACGGCCCCGCTCACAGCGCACAGCCGTGCAGTCCGCCGTCGACCACCAGGTCCTGCCCGTTGATGTACGACGCCTCGCCGGACGCGAGGAAGGCGACCGCGTCGGCGATCTCCTCCGGGTGCGCGAACCGGCCCGCCGCCGTCTGCGCCCGCAGCTTCTCCGCCTCCGCCGGGTCGATGTCCGAGCCCGCGAACATCGGCGTGTCGACATAGCCGGGGCTGACCGAGTTGACGCGGATGCCGCGCCCGGCGAGCGCCGCCGCGAGCGTGCGGGCCAGGTTGTGCGCGGCGGCCTTGGTCGCGGAGTGCAGGGTGGCGTCCGCCTGCCCGCGCTGGAGCAGCGACGAGGCGTTGATGACGACCGCGCCGCCGTCCCGCAGCAGCGGCAGCGCGCGCTGGACGGTGAAGAAGACACCCTTGAAGTTCACGCCGACCGCGCGGTCGAAGTCGGCCTCGGTGATGTCCTCGAAGGGGGCCGCGGCGTACACGCCGGCGTTGGCGAAGATGATGTCGAGGTGCCCGAAGTGGTCGCGTACGGCCTGCACGACGGCGTCGAGATCGGCGACGGAGGCGGTGTCGCCCCGTACGGCCAGCACCCGGTCGGCGGCCACCCCCGCAACACCCGTACCGCCGCCGGCGACGCCCAAGCCGCCACCCGCGGCGGCCGGCTCGCCACCCGTCACCGCCGCTTCCGCCCGCTCCCTCAGATGCGCGGCGGCCGCGTCGAGGCGGCGCTCGTCACGTCCGCACACCACCACCCGCGCGCCGTCGTCGAGCAGCCGCCGCGCGGCCGCCAGGCCCACGCCGCTGCTGCCCCCGGTGATCAGCGCGACGGTGTCCGCGGCGAACCGGTCCGGTCGGGCGGTCCGCCCGTTTCGAGTCGTCATGGGCCGATCGTGCACCGATGGCCCGGGGGCGGCGCAAGGACCGCCGTACAGAACCGGCGGACCTCAGCCGTAAGAGAAGGAGCGCCACGGGGGCCGGACGGCCGCCCGGCCCCGCAAACGCCGCCGGGGCGGCACCCCCCTGGGAGGAGGGGTACCGCCCCGACGATCGAGGACAGATGATCCGGGAGGATCAGAAGTCCATGTCACCGCCCGGCATGCCGCCCGGAGCACCGGCCGCGGCGGCCTTCTCCGGCTTGTCGGCGATGACGGCCTCGGTGGTCAGGAACAGCGCGGCGATCGACGCGGCGTTCTGCAGCGCGGAACGGGTGACCTTGGCGGGGTCGATGATGCCCTCGGCGATCATGTCGACGTACTCGCCGGTCGCGGCGTTCAGACCGTGGCCGACGGCCAGGTTGCGCACCTTCTCCACCACGACGCCGCCCTCAAGGCCGCCGTTGACGGAGATCTGCTTCAGCGGGGCCTCCAGCGCCAGCTTCACAGCGGCGGCACCGGTGGCCTCGTCACCCTCCAGCTCCAGCTTCTCGAAGACCGAGGAAGCCTGCAGCAGGGCGACGCCACCGCCGGCGACGATGCCCTCCTCGACGGCCGCCTTCGCGTTGCGCACGGCGTCCTCGATGCGGTGCTTGCGCTCCTTGAGCTCGACCTCGGTGGCGGCACCGGCCTTGATGACGGCCACGCCGCCGGCCAGCTTCGCCAGACGCTCCTGGAGCTTCTCGCGGTCGTAGTCCGAGTCGCTGTTCTCGATCTCGGCGCGGATCTGGTTGACGCGGCCCTGGACCTGCTCGCTGTCACCGGCACCGTCGACGATGGTGGTCTCGTCCTTGGTGATGACGACCTTGCGGGCGCGGCCCAGCAGGTCGAGACCGGCGTTCTCCAGCTTGAGGCCGACCTCCTCGGAGATGACCGTGCCGCCGGTGAGGATGGCGATGTCGCCGAGCATGGCCTTGCGGCGGTCGCCGAAGCCCGGGGCCTTGACGGCGACGGACTTGAAGGTGCCGCGGATCTTGTTGACGACCAGGGTCGACAGGGCCTCGCCCTCGACGTCCTCGGCGATGATCAGCAGCGGCTTGCCCGACTGCATGACCTTCTCCAGCAGCGGAAGGAGGTCCTTCACGTTGGAGATCTTGGAGTTGACGATGAGGATGTACGGGTCGTCGAGCGACGCCTCCATCCGCTCCATGTCGGTGGCGAAGTACGCCGAGATGTAGCCCTTGTCGAAGCGCATACCCTCGGTGAGCTCCAGCTCCAGACCGAAGGTCTGGGACTCCTCGACGGTGATGACGCCTTCCTTGCCCACCTTGTCCATGGCCTCGGCGATCAGCTCGCCGATCTGGGTGTCGGCGGCGGAGATGGAGGCGGTCGAGGCGATCTGCTCCTTGGTCTCCACGTCCTTCGCCTGCTCCAGCAGGGCGGCGGAGACGGCCTCGACGGCGCGCTCGATGCCGCGCTTGAGCGCCATCGGGTTGGCGCCGGCGGCGACGTTGCGCAGGCCCTCGCGGACCAGGGCCTGGGCCAGGACGGTCGCGGTCGTCGTGCCGTCACCGGCGACGTCGTCCGTCTTCTTCGCGACCTCCTTGACCAGCTCGGCGCCGATCTTCTCGTACGGGTCCTCGAGCTCGATCTCCTTGGCGATGGACACACCATCGTTGGTGATCGTGGGGGCGCCCCACTTCTTCTCGAGGACGACGTTGCGGCCCTTGGGGCCGAGGGTGACCTTGACGGCGTCGGCGAGCTGGTTCATCCCGCGCTCGAGACCGCGCCGTGCCTCCTCGTCGAACGCGATGATCTTGGCCATGTGAAGTGGTCCTCCCGGACTGGGGGTCCCCCCGGACGGAGTCTGGGGGAGGGTGGATACTCCGGACCGCGCTGGCGCCCGCGACGGACGGTCTGCGACCCTGTGGTTCCTTGCCCCACCGGCCCGCGGACCTCACCGAGTCGGTCCTTAGCTGTCACTCTCACTCGTAGAGTGCTAACGCAATGATTAGCACTCGGCACATGAGAGTGCAAGCGCGTTGGCGGGAGCCATCCCCGCCGAGCCCAGGTGTCAAACGGGGTGCGACCGGCTGATCTGGCACTTCCCCGCGGACCCCACCCCAACACAGAAGGTCCGCGCCC
Source organism: Streptomyces sp. NRRL F-5755 (assembly GCF_001279365.1). NCBI lineage: Bacteria > Bacillati > Actinomycetota > Actinomycetes > Kitasatosporales > Streptomycetaceae > Streptomyces > Streptomyces sp. NRRL F-5755. Next base: position 25,754 of record NZ_LGCW01000039.1, read on the forward strand.
CCACGGGAGGACGCGGACCTTCGTACGCAGCAGTCGGTCGGCGCTATCAGCCGGCCACGCGGACCATGTCCGCCTGCGGCCCTTTCTGGCCCTGCGAGATCTCGAACTCGACCCGCTGACCCTCCTCAAGGGTGCGGTAACCGTCCATCTGGATCGCGCTGTAGTGGACGAAAACATCCGCACCACCGTCGACCGCGATGAAGCCGTACCCCTTCTCCGCGTTGAACCACTTGACGGTGCCCTGAGCCATGCCTAACTCCCCTATTACTGGCCCTTGCACAGGACCGCACTCCGCGGACCCGGGTCAGACCTCACCCCCCGACAGGAGGGGGTGTGCGCCGGAACGCGTCGACCGCCGCTGAATGTATCTGTCCAACTGCCCAGCGCAACAGGTCAATCGGACGAGAATTCTGCTCGCGAACAATCGCAAAAATGCGGTTATAAGCCCTTACTCCCGGGCAAGTCGGGCCGGGCAAAGCTCACCAATGGGACGAATCATGTCCACACTTCGCCCACAACTTGCCGGGGTCTCATATGCGTTCGGCACGGGCTCGACGAGGGGTCACCTCAACTGTATCGCCTTTAACAACACGGAATCGCCCCGTCCGCTTCGCAGTGGACGGGGCGATTTCGGCCGCCGGCCCTCTGAAGGGCCGGAAATGATCCTTACGGCTTTCCCGCGCTCAGCAGCCGCCGGCCACCGCGGGAATGATCGAGACGCCCGCGCCGTCCGGCGTCGGGGTTTCCAGACCCTGCTCGAAGCGCACGTCGTCGTCGTTGACGTAGACGTTCACGAAGCGGCGCAGCTTGCCGGTGTCGTCCAGGACGCGCGCCGCGATGCCGGCGTGGTTCTTCTCCAGGTCCTGGATGACCTCGGAGAGGGTGGCCCCTTCGGCGGGCACCTCGGCCCGGCCGCCGGTGTAGGTGCGCAGGATGGTCGGGATGCGGACGTTGACGCTCATGGTGTTTCTGCCTTCCAGGTCGCGGGAGGGGTGTGCGGAGGGGCGGGCGGGCGCGGGCGTACCGGGGCCCGGGGGCGCGGGCGGATGCGTACCGACGCGTACGGAGGTGTGCGGACGCGCGTGGACGCGTACGGGCGCGTCCGGACGTGCGGCGGTCAGCCCGCCAGGCCGGCCGCGCGGAACGCGTCCAGGCTCGGCCGGATGGTGGCCGTCGGTCCGGTGGTCGGCGCGACCGCGTCCAGCGTCTTGAGCCCGTCGCCGGTGTTCAGCACGACGGTGGTCAGCGCCGGGTCGAGCAGACCGTTCTCGATCAGCTTCTTGGTCACGCCCACGGTCACACCGCCGGCGGTCTCCGCGAAGATGCCCTCCGTACGGGCCAGCAGCTTGATCGCGTCCACCACCTGCCCGTCGTTCACGTCCTCGACCGCACCGCCGGTGCGCCGGGCGATGTCGAGCACATACGGGCCGTCGGCCGGGTTGCCGATCGCCAGCGACTTGGCGATGGTGTCGGGCTTCTGCGGCCGTACGACGTCGTGACCGGCCTTGAAGGCGGTCGAGACCGGCGAGCAGCCCTCGGCCTGGGCGCCGAAGATCTTGTACGGCCGGCCCTCGACCAGCCCGAGCGCGATCAGCTCCTTGAGCCCCTTGTCGATCTTCGTGAGCTGCGAGCCCGACGCGATCGGGATGACGATCTGGTCCGGCAGCTTCCAGCCGAGCTGTTCGCAGATCTCGTACGCGAGGGTCTTGGAGCCCTCGCCGTAGTACGGGCGCAGGTTGACGTTGACGAAGCCCCAGCCCTCGCCGAGCGGGTCGCCGATCAGTTCCGAGCAGAAGCGGTTGACGTCGTCGTAGGTGCCCTCGATGCCGACCAGCTCGCCGCCGTAGACCGCGGCCATGACGACCTTGCCCGCCTCCAGGTCGTGCGGGATGAAGACGCAGGAGCGGAAGCCGGCGCGGGCCGCCGCGGCGCCCACCGCGCCGGCCAGGTTGCCGGTGGAGGAGCAGGACAGGGTGGTGAAGCCGAAGGCGCGGGCGGCCTCGACGGCGATGGCGACGACGCGGTCCTTGAAGGAGTGCGTCGGGTTGCCGGAGTCGTCCTTGACGTACAGGCCGCCGGTGACGCCCAGCTCGCGGGCCAGGTTGTCGGCCTTGACCAGCTTGGTCAGGCCCGGGTTCAGATTGGGCTTGTCCGCCACGTCGGCCGGGACGGGCAGCAGCGGCGCGTACCGCCAGATGCTGTTCGGGCCCGCCTCGATCCGCTTGCGCAGGCCCTCGGGGTCGCCGGCCGGCAGGTCGTACGCCACCTCCAGCGGGCCGAAACAGGCCGCGCAGGCGAAGATCGGGCCGAGGTCGAAGCGCTCGCCGCACTCGCGGCAGGACAGCGCGGCGGCGGGGCCCAGGGAAACGGTGGGGCGGGTGGTGCTTTCAGCAGACTGCACAGCCATGGAGGCGAGGCCCTTTCTCCTCATCTTCCTCGCGGCGCATCTCGCCACGAGACGGAATTGGCACCTTCCCTAGCCGGAGCCCCGCGGTCCGCGGCGTGCGCGGAGACGAGACGGCTGGAGGGTTGCCGGGGCTTCAACGGGCCGTATCCCTCTGCCCCTCTGGATGAGCGGTATGGCGCTGGGCCGGGGCCCAGGCGTTTGTCGCGCCGACCCCGGCATGTCCGGGACGATCGCGTTGTTCAAGACTGTAGCCGAAGGGCCGGGCGGTCGAGACAGCCGTCCGCACCGCGAGATGGATCACATCGTGGTCCGGGGAACGAAGGAGACGCGCAGGTGCTGCAAGAGGTGGAGCGCTGGCTGGCCAGCCGGTCCTGGTCGGCCGACGACCGCCCGCTCGACCGGCTGCTGGCTGCCAAGCGCGAGACGGGGCAGACGGTCTCCGTCGTGCTGCCGGCGCTCGACGAGGAGGCGACGGTCGGCGCGATCGTCGAGGCGATCCGTACGGAACTGATGACACCGTCGGTGCCGCTCGTGGACGAGCTGATCGTGCTGGACTCCGGGTCGACGGACGGCACGGCCAAGATCGCGGCGGAGGCGGGCGCGCGGGTGGTCCACCGGGACGAGGTGCTGCCGCGGCTGCCCGCACTGCCCGGCAAGGGCGAGGTGCTGTGGCGTTCCCTGCTGGTCACCCGCGGTGACATCGTCTGCTTCATCGACGCGGACCTGCGCGAGTTCTCCGCCACGTTCGTCTCCGGCATCGTCGGTCCGCTGCTGACCGACCCGGGTGTGCAGTTCGTCAAGGGCATGTACGACCGTCCGCTGGGCGAGGCGGCCGGCCAGGGCGGCCGGGTCACCGAGCTGGTCGCCCGTCCGCTGCTGAACCTGCACTGGCCGCAGCTGGCCGGGTTCGTGCAGCCGCTGGGCGGGGAGTACGCGGCCCGCCGGTCCCTGCTGGAGCGGCTGCCGTTCCCGGTGGGCTACGGCGTGGAGCTGGGCCTGCTGGTCGACGCGCTGCACACGGCCGGGCTGGACGCGCTGGCCCAGGTGGACGTCGGGGTGCGCAAGCACCGCCACCAGGGCGGCCAGGCGCTCGGCCGGATGGCCGCGGCGATCTACCGCACCGCGCAGCTGCGGCTGGCGCGCGGCCACCTGGTGCGCCCGCGGCTGACCCAGTTCGAGCGCGGCGAGGCCGGTTTCGTACCGCGCACCTGGGACGTGGACACCGAGGAGCGGCCGCCGATGGCGGAGATCCCGGAGTACGCGGAGCGGCGCGCGGCCTGAGGCGGGCCCAGGGCTCCTCGTACCCGTCGGAAACCGTGACGTTTCCCCTGCACTCCGCACGTTTGAGCGGATCGGCGGCGGGCTAGTCTCGCAGCATGGTCTCCGAGCGTTCTGGTGCCCAGGTTCTCGTCGCGTCCAACCGCGGCCCGGTGTCGTACACGAAGGGGGACGACGGCGCGCTCACCGCCAAACGGGGCGGCGGCGGGCTGGTCTCCGGACTCTCCGCCATCGGGTCCGACGCCGGTGCGGTGTGGGTGTGCGCCGCCCTCGGGGACGGCGACCGCGAGGCGGCCCGGCGCAGCGGCGGCCACCTGGACACCGCCGATACGGGCGGCCAGCACGTACGCATGCTGGACATCCCCGCCGATGTCTTCACCGACGCCTACAACGGCATCGCGAACTCGGTGCTCTGGTTCGTCCACCACATGCTCTACCAGACGCCGCTGGAGCCCTCCTTCGACGACGCGTTCCGCGCGCGGTGGGCGTCGTACGAGGCGTACAACGCGGCCTTCGCGGACGCGCTCGCCGACGAGGCCGCGCCCGGCGCCGTGGTGCTGATACAGGACTACCACCTCACGCTGGTGCCGGGCCTGCTCCGCGCCCGCCGCCCCGACCTGCGCATCGGGCACTTCTCGCACACGCCGTGGGCGCCCGCCGACTACTTCCGCATGCTGCCGGACGACGTGGCCGAGGCGGTGCTGCGCGGGATGCTGGGCGGCGACCGGGCGGCGTTCCTGACCCGGCGCTGGGCCGAGGCGTTCGCGGACTGCTGCGCGGCGGTGCTGGGCGCCGAGGTGGCGCGCGGCGCGGACGGCGGGGTCAGCATCACGCACGAGGGCCGTACGACCCGGCTCGGCGTGCACGGCCTCGGCGCGGACGCGGAGTTCCTGCGGGAGCGGGCGCACCGGCCGGACGTGGACGAGCGGCTGGCGGCGCTGCGCGAGCAGATCGGCGGCGCGGACCGTAAGACGATCGTCCGGGTGGACCGTACGGAGCTGTCGAAGAACATCGTGCGCGGGCTGCGCGCGTACCGGGCGCTGCTGGCCGGGCACCCGGAGTGGCGCGAGCGGGTCGTGCACGTCGCGTTCGCCTACCCCTCCCGGCAGGACCTGGAGGTCTACCGCGCGTACACCGACGAGGTCGGGCGGCTGGCCGAGGAGATCAACGCCGAGTACGGCACCCCGGGCTGGCAGCCGGTCGTGCTGCACGTGAAGGACGACTTCGCCCGGTCGCTGGCCGCCTACCGGCTCGCCGACGTGGCGCTGGTCAACCCGATCAGGGACGGTATGAACCTGGTCGCCAAGGAGGTCCCGGTGATCTCGGAGCGGGGCTGCGCGCTGGTGCTGTCCCGGGAGGCCGGGGCGTACGAGGAGCTGGGCGACGACGCGTTGTGCGTCAATCCGTACGACATCACGGGCACCGCCCGCGCCCTGCACGAGGCGCTGTCCCTGGAGGACGGCGAGCGGGCCGAGCGCACGAAGCGGCTGGCCGCGGCGGCCACCGCGCTGCCGCCGGACCGGTGGTTCCTCCAGCAGCTGCGGGCGCTGGAGCGGTAGCGGCCGCCGGGGCCCCTCAGGCGGGCGGCGCTCCCAGCCGGTCCGCGAGGGCGTGCAGCAGGGCGACGACGCCGGGCGGGCCGTCGACGACGAGGTCGGCACGGCCCGCCAGCTCGGCGACCTCCGCGCTGCCGCTGCACACCAGCACCCCGGCCAGGCCGTCCGACCGCAGCTTGTCCACCGCGGAGTAGGCGGCGAGGTCGCCGAGGTCGTCGCCGCCGTAGAGGACGGTGGTGGCGCCGGTCTCGCGTACGTGGTCGGCGAGCGCGACGCCCTTGTCCATGCCGGGCGGGCGCAGTTCGAGGACGTAGCGGCCCGGTTCGACGATCAGGCCGTGCCGCTCGGCGAGCGCGTACAGGGGGGCGCGCAGCAGCTCGAACGCGGCCTGCGGGTCCGCTGCGCGGCGGGTGTGGACGGCGATGGCGCGGCCCTTGTCCTCCACCCACGAGGCGTGCCAGGCGCCCAGCCCGTCCAGTACGCCGGGGAGTTCGGCCTGTACGGCGGCGACGCCGGGCGGCGGCGGAGGGGCCTGGACCGTGCCGGTGGCCGCGTCCCAGCGCTCGGCGCCGTAACCGCCGAGGACCACGAGCCGCTCCAGGCCCGGCGCGTCCGCGAAGCCGCCGAGGCGCACCGCGACGCCGGCCGGGCGGCCGGTGATGACCACCAGCGAGCCCAGCAGTGGCGCCAGGCGGGTCAGCGCCGCCACGGCTCCGGGGTGGGCGCGGGCCTTCTCGGGGTCGGGCACGATGCCGGCGAGCGTGCCGTCGAAGTCGAGTGCGAGCACGGCGCGGCCGGGGCTGTCCAGCAGCGCGGCAAGACCGTCCCGGCCCGCTTCGGTGGCCGGCGTCGGCATGGTGTTCGGGGGGCTGCCCATGGGGACGAGATTACCGGGCGGGCGCGGGCGCGTGCCGGGCGTACGGACGCAGTGGCGCTGCGCGCCGCCGCAGCCGGGCCGCGCGGCCGTCTCCCGACGGGCTCAGCGGCGGCTGCGCCGGGCCTCGCGGACGCGGCGCAGCCGGTTGACCGTGACCGGGTCGTGGGCGAGCGCCCGCGGGTCGTCCAGCAGGGCGTTCAGCAGCTGGTAGTAGCGGGTCGGCGAGATGCCGAGCCGCTCGCGGATGACCCGCTCCTTGGCGCCGGGACGCGGCCAGGAGCGGCGCTCGACAGCGAGCACCGCCTCGTCCTGGGGGGACAGTGCTCCGGTGCCGGCGCCTCCGGTGCCGCCCTCGGTGCCGTCGCTCGTCATCACCCGTCCACGATAAGGCCGCGGTATGACAATCCCCGCCGCACGCCCGCCCACCAGGGCCGGGCGTGCGGCGGGGCCTGCTCACTGGCCGGCGTTGTCCGCCTCGTTCGCCGTGTTCTGAATGTCGCTGAGCACACCGGCGGGGTTGCCGTTGGCGCCCACCGCGGTGCCCATCTTGGCCTTGACGGTCTTGCTGACCAGCGGCCAGGAGGTCTTGTTCGCGGGGTAGAACTCGGCCCCGGCCAGCTGGCCCAGGAAGCTGTGCAGCTTGGCGTACTTGCTGTTGGCGAGCATCGCCTGGGACCCGGAGGTGGTGACGGGCAGCAGGCCGTACTCACCCGAGAAGTCCATCACGTTCTTCTCGTTGTAGACGAAGTCGAGGAACTTGCCGACCTGGTCGCGGTGGCCGTTCTGCTTGAACGCCGTCATCCAGTCGGCGACGCCCATGGTCGCCTTGGCCTTGCCGGAGGGGCCCGGCAGCTCGACGGTGCCGTAGTCGATGCCCTTGGCCTCGGCCTGCTTCATCAGGGTGGGGTGGCCGTTGAGCATGCCGACGTCACCGGCCGCGAAGGCGTTGAAGGCGTCCTGGCGGTTGAGCTTGGCCGGGTCGGTGCCGGTCAGGCCCGGGCCGACCAGCTCCTTCTTCAGCCATTCGAAGGTCTTGACGTTCTGCGGCGAGTCGATCGTGTACTTGCCGATGCTGTCGGTGTAGCTGCCGCCGCCGCTGAGCATCCACATCAGCGTCTCGGCCTGCGTCTCCTCGGGGCCGAGCGGCAGCGCGTAGGGCATCTTGACGCCCTTGGCCTTGAGCTTGGCCGCGTCCGCCGCGATGTCCGCCCAGGTCTGCGGCGGGTTGGTGATGCCGGCCTCGGCGAAGAGCTTCTTGTTGTAGAACAGGCGGCGGGTGCTGGCGCCGAAGGGCATGCCGTACTGGATGCGCTGGTACTCCCCCGCCTCCGCGAGGGCGGGCACGAAGTCGGCGTGCACGGGTATGGAGAGCAGCTGGTCGGCGCTGTAGAGCTTGCCCTCGGCGGCGTAGTCCGCGTACGCGCCGATCTGCGCCATGTCCGGTGCCTTACCGGACTTGACCATGTCCTCGACCTTCTTGTCGACGTCCTTCCAGCTGTAGACCGAGACCTCGACCTTGATGTTCGGATTCTGCTTCTCGAAGTCCTTGACGAGCTTGTCCCAGTAGTGCTGGGAGGAGTTCGCCTCGGTGTCGCCGTAGTCCGCCGCGACGAGCTTGAGCGTGACGTCGCCGCCGTCCGCGCTGCTGCCGCAGGCGGACAGGGAGAGCGTCATGGCTGTGGTGAGTCCCGCTGCCGCCAGGCTCAAGTACCGCCGCTGCACTGCCATTACCGCCTTTTGTCCTGAATGTTCCGTGCTTGCCGGGGATGCCCCGTGGCTTCAGGGGTTCGCCCTCAACCGGCATGAACGACGAGTCTCCCCCGTTTACCCACACAAGGTCTACACCACCCCTCATATCGCTTGCGCATCGCCTGTCACATACGCAGGTCATACCGGTCCGATCAGCGCGGATGCCGGCGGAACCGTCACACCCCCGCGAGTGGACTAGACCTTTCACGGCGGATCGCGCCAGACTGTTCCCGTGAGACACGTCATCGCCCTTGATGTGGGCGGCACCGGAATGAAGGCCGCCCTGGCAGGCGCGGACGGCACGCTGCTCTACGAGGCGCGGCGCCCCACCGGCCGCGAGCGCGGCCCCGAGGCAGTCGTCGCCACGATCCTGGACTTCGCCGAGGAACTGCGCGAGATCGGACGCGCACGGTTCGGCGCTCCGGCGGTCGCGGCCGGCGTCGCCGTACCGGGCATCGTCGACGACGCGCACGGCATCGCCGTCTACGCCGCCAACCTCGGCTGGCGCGACGTGCCACTGCGCGCCCTGCTCTCCGAGCGGCTGGGCGGCGTCCCGGTCGCGCTCGGCCACGACGTCCGCACCGGCGGCCTGGCCGAGGGCCGGATCGGCGCGGGACGGGACGCCGACCGCTTCCTGTTCGTACCGCTGGGCACCGGCATCGCGGGCGCGATCGGCATCGAGGGGCGGATCGAGGCGGGCGCGCACGGCAGCGCGGGCGAGATCGGCCACATCGTCGTCCGGCCCGGCGGCCCCGAATGCGGCTGCGGGCAGCACGGCTGCCTGGAAACACTGGCCTCCGCCGCCGCCGTCGGCCGTGCCTGGGCCGCCGCCTGCGCCGACCCGGAGGCCACCGCGGCCGACGCCGCCAAGGCCGTCGAGTCCGGCGACGGACGCGCGCTGGCGGTGTGGCAGGACGCGGTGGACGCGCTCGCCGACGGCCTGGTCACCTCGCTGACCCTGCTCGACCCGGACACCCTGATCATCGGCGGCGGGCTCGCCGAGGCGGGCGACACGCTGTTCGAGCCGCTGCGGGAAGCGGTCCGCGCACGGGTGACCTTCCAGCGGCTCCCCCTGATCGTTCCGGCGGCGCTCGGGGACGCCGCCGGCTGCCTGGGCGCAGGTCTGCTCGCCTGGGATCTTCTCTCCACGGAGGTAACTTCCTGATGCCGCTGCAACAGTCCGGGGACAGCGCCCCGAGCCCCCGGCGCACCGTCCTGACCGGCGCCCGGGTCGCCCTGCCCGCCGGCGTGGCCGACGGGGGCCGGGTGGCCTTCGAAGGCACCCGGATCACCGAGGCCACCGGCGCCGGAGCGGCCGCCCCGGCCGCCGGGGACCAGGTCGTCGACCTGACCGGGCACCTCGTCGTCCCCGGCTTCGTCGACATCCACGTACACGGCGGGGGCGGCGGATCCTTCTCGTCCGCCGATACGGAGGAGTGCCTGACCGCCATCCGCACCCACCGGCAGCGGGGCACCACCTCCATGCTCGCCTCGACCGTCACCGGCGACCTGGACGACCTGGCCCGGCAGGCCGGCGTGCTGTCCGAGCTGACCGAGCAGGGCGAGCTGGCCGGCATCCACTTCGAGGGCCCGTTCATCTCCCCGCACCGCTGCGGCGCCCACCAGCCCGGCCTGCTGCGCGACCCCGACCCGGCGGACGTGCGCAAGCTCGTCGACGCCGCGCGCGGCACCGCGAAGATGATGACCCTGGCGCCGGAGCTGCCCGGCGGCCTGGAGTCCGTACGGCTGCTGGCCGACGCGGGCGTGATCGCCGCCATCGGCCACACCGACTCCTCGTACGACGCGACCCGCGAGGCCATCGACGCGGGCGCCACCGTCGCCACCCACCTGTTCAACGCGATGCCGCCGCTCGGGCACCGCGCGCCCGGCCCGATCGCCGCCCTCCTGGAGGACGAGCGGATCACCGTCGAGCTGATCAACGACGGTACGCATCTGCACCCCGCCGTCCTGGAGATGGCCTTCCGCGACGCGGGCGCCGACCGGGTCGCCTTCATCACCGACGCGATGGGCGCGGCCGGCATGAACGACGGCATGTACCCGCTCGGCCCGATGACGGTCGAGGTCAAGGACGGCGTCGCCCGTATCAGCGGCGGCCCGACCGCCGGCTCCATCGCGGGCTCCACCCTCACCCTCGACCGCGCCTTCAAGCGCGCCGTCACCATCGACGGGCTGACCGTCGGCCAGGCCGTACGCGCCCTGTCGGCCAACCCCGCCCGGCTCCTCGGCATCGACGACCGCACCGGCTCGATCGAGCCCGGCAAGGACGCCGACCTGGTCGTCCTGGACGCGTCGTACGACCTGGTGGGCGTGGTGCGGCGGGGCGAGTGGGTGGTACGGCCGCAGGGGGTGTGACGGGGGCGTACGGACGGCAGGGGTAGGCGGGCTTCGGAGCGTACGGACGGCAGGGGCGGGCGGGCTCCGGAGCGTACGGACGACAGAAACGTGCGGGCCGCGGGACGTGGGTACCGCGCGGGTACGGCTGCCGCGGGACGTACGTACGGCGGTACGGAGCCGAACGGGCCGGGCGCCGGAGGCCGAACGGCCCCGTACCGGTCGTGGCCGTGCGGCGGTTGGCCCAAGGGGTGGGCCAACCGCGGCCCGCAATGGCATGATCGCTGCGCACTCGCGCACCCGCGCGGCTGTCCGTCCCGCACGGGCCCACCGGTCACCGGCCCGGTGTGCCGCGATCGTCCACGTATGTTCCGGGGAGGGGGAACCATGATCCTCACGGTCACGCTGAACGCCGCCGTCGACGTCACCTACCGCGTGCCCCGGCTCCAGCCGCACACCACCCACCGCGTCACCGAGGTCGTCGAGCGCCCCGGCGGCAAGGGCCTGAACGTCGCCCGGGTGCTGACCGCGCTCGGCCACCGGGCGGTCGCCACCGGCTTCGCGGGCGGCGGCACCGGCGACGCGCTGCGCGCGCTGCTCGCCCAGGAGACCTCGGTGACCGACGCGCTGGTCCCGGTGGGCGGCGCGACCCGGCGCACCGTCGCCGTCGTGGACGAGTCCACCGGCGACACCACGCAGCTCAACGAGCCGGGCCCGATCGTGACGCCCGCCGAGTGGGACACGTTCATGGCCACCTACCGGGAACTGCTCGCCGACGCGCGGGCCGTGGCCCTGTGCGGCAGCCTGCCGCCGGGCGTCCCGGTCGACGTCTACGCGCGGCTGACCCGCGCCGCCCGTACGGCGGACGTACCGGTCCTCCTGGACACCAGCGGCGAACCACTGCGCCGCGGCCTGGCCGCCCGCCCCGACCTCGCCAAGCCCAACGCGGACGAACTGGCCGCCCTCACCGGCTCCACCGAACCCCTGCGCGCCGCCCGCGACGCCCGCCGCCGCGGCGCCCACACGGTGGCCGCCTCCCTGGGCGCCGACGGCATGCTCGTGGTCACCGCGGACGGCGCCTGGCAGGCCGCCCCACCCCGCCGCATCGCCGGCAACCCGACCGGCGCCGGCGACTCCGCGGTGGCCGGCCTCCTCTCCGGCCTGATCGAGGGCCTTTCCTGGCCGGCACGGCTGACCCGGGCGGTGGCTCTGTCGGCGGCTACGGTGCGGGCGCCGGCGGCGGGGGAGTTCGACCGGGGGACGTATGAGGATCTGTTGGGGGAGATCAGGGTTGTGGAGCATCCGGTGGGGGTGTGAGGGACGGGGCGGCACCGCCCGGCCCGCCTGAAATACGTGTGCGCCGACCACCCCTGAGGGGTCGTCGGCGCACTCCGCGGCCGGTCCGTCAGCCCTTCACATGCCCCGCCTTGAGCTGGACGCGGTCGAGGTTGACCTCGCACTGGTCGCCCTGCTCACAGGAGATCTTGAGCGTGTTGGTGCCCTTGTTGAGCTTGATCCAGCGCCAGGTGTGCGTCCAGCCCTTGTCCCAGGCACCTTCGGAGGCATGGGCGAAGTTCGACATGTTGATCTTGTCGGGCGACCCGCCGTTCACCGACAGCGATGTCTTCGCGTCCTTGCCCGGCACGCCGTAGTCGACGAGCAGCGTGTAGTCACCGCCGTCGGGAACGTCGACCGACCAGGTGGCGGCGGCACCGACCTTGTTCAGCGACACATACGCGCCGTTCGCCGCCTTCGCGCCCGGCACCGACTTGTCCGTGGTCGCCTCCGGGCTGAGCGACAGCGAGGCCGCCGCCTCCTTGGGGAGCGGGGCCTTCGTCGGCTTGTCGGACGGCTTGTCGCTGGGCTTCACGGACTCACCCGCCGTCGGCGTCGGGTCGCCGCCGCCCGCCTCGTTCTTCTTGTCGCCTTGATTGGTGAGCATCGCCACGCCGATACCGATGCACACCACCGCGACGACCGCGATCGCGCCGATCAGCAGCCCCTTGTGGCTGCGCCGGGGCGGACCGTCCTGGCCGTGTCCCGGGGGCGGGCCCTGGCGGGTGCCGTTGCCGCCCGGGAGCGTCTCGGGAGCCGCGTAGTGGGCGTTCTGCTGGCCGTAGGGCTGCTGGCCCTGCTGCCCGTACGGCTGCTGGGCGGGGACCTGCTGCTGGCCGTACTGGCGCTGCCCGTACTGCCGCTCGCCCACCGCGCGCACCTGGTTGTACGAGGCCCGCGGTACGCCCGGCCGACGCGCCGCCGAGCCACCCGCCGCGCCCTGTGCGCCGCCCTCGCCGCCCTCGGAGCGGTAGAGGTGGGCGAACGGGTCGTCGTCCTCGGGCGTGCCCGCGCCGTTGTTGCCGGCCGTCATTCCGTGTCACTCCCCAGCGGTCTGTACGAGATGGCTGTACTGATCTTCAGGCCCCGGCGGCGCCCCGCCGCATCGGCGCAGCCTACCCCGTTCGGGGGACGCCACGCCGAGCCGGAACGGGTACAGGACCGCTACGGATGACGCACGGCCGGCGCGCCGCACCGCATCGACAGGGCGCGCCGCACGGCGGGCGCGTCCGCACGCCCGCCGGCGCGCGCTCCGCTCACCCCGCGCGCCGGCTCGCCTTCGAGCGGGACCGCTTCTCGACGTACATCCGCTGGTCGGCGGACTGCAGGACCTCCTCGGCCGACATCCCGCAGGCGGCCCAGCCGATGCCGAAGCTGGCGCCGACGCGTACCGCCCGGCCGTCCACCCGGATCGGCGGGATGATCCCGTTGCGCAGCCGGACCGCGAGGTCCTGCGCGTCGGCCTTGCCCAGGCCGTCCGCGAGGACCACGAACTCGTCGCCGCCGAGCCGGGCGACCGTGTCGCCGTCCCGTACGCCGTTGGTCAGCCGCCGGGCCACCTCGATGAGCACCGCGTCACCCGTGTGGTGCCCGAACCGGTCGTTGATCGACTTGAAGCCGTCCAGGTCGCAGAAGAGGACCGCGAGCCCCTTGGCCCCGTCGTCCTCCGGCCCGTCCGAGGGTGCGATGACGTGCACATGATGGTCGTATGGGCCGGCCGGCACCGCGTCCGGCCCGTCGACGGTGTCGTACCCGTCGAAGACCTCGGAGGTGTCGGAGCCGAAACCGTGCGCCTCCTGGAAGGCGGCGACCGAGGCGGCGGACGCGGCCGAGGCGTACGCGTCCGCGTCCGAACCGGGCGGGCGCGAACACAGCCGGGCACCGAGCCGGGCCCGCAGCTCGGCGCTGTTCGGCAGCCCGGTCAGCGCGTCGTGGCTGGCGCGGTGCGCGAGCTGGAGCTCGTGGCGCTTGCGCTCCTCGATGTCCTCGACGTGGGTGAGCAGGAAGCGCGGCCCGTCGGCGGTGTCCGCGACGACGGAGTTGCGCAGCGAGACCCATACGTACGTGCCGTCGCGGCGCGCCAGGCGCAGCTCGGCGCGCCCGCCCTCGGCGGAGGTGCGCAGCAGCGTGCCGATGTCCTCGGGGTGGACGAGGTCGGAGAACGAGTAGCGGCGCATGGCGGAGGCGGGGCGGCCCAGCAGCCGGCACAGCGCGTCGTTCGTACGGTGCAGACGGCCGTGCTGGTCGCCGCCCATCTCGGCGATGGCCATGCCACTGGGCGCGTACTCGAAAGCCTGCCGGAAGCTTTCCTCACTGGCGCGCAGGGCCTGCTGCTCGCGCTCCAGGCGCACCAGCGCGCGCTGCATGTTGGCGCGCAGCCGCGCGTTGCTGATCGCGATGGCCGACTGGAAGGCGTACATCTGGAGCGCTTCCCGCCCCCACGCCCCAGGTCGGCGGCCGTTGCGCGGCTTGTCGACGGAGAGCACGCCGAGGAGTTCGCCGCCACCGTTCGCTGCCGTGTACATGGGCGCGAAGAGGCGGTCCATCGGATGCCACTCGTCGGGGAAGCGCGGCTCGGGCCCGGCGGCGTGCCACTGCGGCACATCGTCGTCGTCCAGCACCCAGCCCTCGGTGTGCGGGATGAAGCACAGGCCGCCCCAGCGCTCGGCCATGTTCAGCCGGCGGTCCCACGAGGCGCGGGAACCGACCCGGCCGGCCATGAGGGCCTCGGCACCGGCGCTGCCGGCGACCGCGGCCACCACGAGGTCACCGTCGGGCCGTACGAGGTTGACCGCGGCGAGCTCGTAACCGAGCCCCGTGATCACACCGTCGGCGACGGTCTGCAGGGTGTCTGCAAGGCTGCGTGCGGTGTTCAGATCGGCGACCACTTGGTGCAGCTGCCGCAGGGTCGCAAGACGGACGTATGGCTCCGACTCGGTCTCCATCGCTCGCTCTCCCCGAGACCTCGACAGCAACTCCAGGATTGGGTGTCGTCCGATTGCCACGGCCACTGAATCACAGTGAGCTGTTCACTCGGTACACAGGGTCAACAATTACTGGCTGCTGTGACTCAAGTCACAGAGCGTGGCGACCGCTTGATGATCTTCGAATGGGCGCCACTGGAGGGACTTCTACAATTCCTGAACGCAAATCCGGACGCAAGGGAGTGCTCCGCCGCCGGACCTAGGGCGCGTCTGGTCCCCGGGCCCGATGCGGGCGCCGCACACCCTTCGTTAGCGTTCATGGCGTGTTCACGAAAACCTCCGCCACCACGCCCGGCGACCGCTCCGCCGCGCCCGCTCCGCCACGCTCCGCGCCCGGTGGAGCGGCGATCCCCCATCCTGGTGGGGTGAGTGACGACGAGTTCCGCGCCGCCCTGTCCCGGCTCGCCGCCGGGGTCGTACTGATCACCGCACACGATCCGGAGGACGGCCCGCGCGGCGAGGACGTGGGCATGACCGCCACGGCCTTCCTGTCCGTCTCGCTCGAACCCCCCTTGGTGATGGTGAGCGTTCGCAACGACTCCCGCATGGACGACCTTCTGGAACGCCAGCCCCTATGGGCGGTTTCGGTGCTGTCGGAAGGCCAGCGGCACATTGCGGGCCGGTTCGCCATGAAGAACCGCATCAGCGACAGACTGCTCTTCCAGGACATTCCCACAGAACAGGGCGAAGCGACCGGCGCCCCGCTGATCGGCGGCGCCCTGGCCCGCCTGGAATGCCGTACGGAACAGCGGGTGCCCGCGGGTGATCACACACTGGTCATCGGACGAGTGCTGACGGCGCATACCGCGGGGGAGGATCGGGGGCCGTTGATGTACTTCCGGGGGAAGTATCGGCATTTGGGGTGAGGGGGAGGAGGTAGGGG